>NZ_JBHXRX010000107.1:0-15918 GCF_042714995.1 Streptomyces sp. NPDC058665 | reverse complement strand
CCACCGGGGCCTGCGGGGCCCCGTCGACCTCCCCCGCGCCCCCTTCGACGACGTTCTCCCGGGCGGGGGCCGCGCCGGGCCGCCCCCCCCGCCCCCCCCGCGCCGCTCCCACGGCCCGGCCACGCGGATCGGCCGGAGACCCGCCGGAGATCAGCGGGTCCCGACCGCGGCCCGCACGGCACGGCGGGCCATCGCACAGTCCTCGTGCAGCCGCCGCAGCAGCAGCCGCTGCTCCTCGCCCGTCGGCGCCGCACCCTGCGCGGGCCGGCTCGCCCCGGCGGCGGGCGCCTCGCGCATGGTGCGCTGCACCGCCGTCTCGTACTTACGGATCTCCCCGGTCAGCACCAGCATCAGATTGACCAGGAAGGCGTCCCGGTCCGCCGTACTCCTGACCTGCGCGAGCTTGCTGATCTGCTGGCGCGCCAGCGGGTTGTTCCCGAGCACCATCCACAGCGTCGCCAGGTCGTACCCGGGCAGATACCAGCCCGCGTGCTCCCAGTCGACCAGCACCGCCCCCGCCGGTGACAGCAGCATGTTGGAGAGCAGCGCGTCACCGTGGCAGAACTGCCGCATACCCGGCCGCCCCAGACCACGCAGCAGCGTCTGGAGATCCCCCAGGTCCCGGTCGGTGAAGAGACCGAGCTCGTGGTAACGGGTGATCCGCGACGCGTAGTCGAGACCGGCGACGAACATGTCGCCCGGCGGACGCCAGGTGTTGAGCCGGGTCACCGCGCCCAGCACGGCCCGTACGTCGGCGCGCGGGGGAGCCTCGACGGGGTGCCGCGACAGGGCCGCCGCCCGGCCAGGCATCCGCTCGACCACCAGCGTGCAGTTGTCGGGATCGGCGGCGATCAGCCGGGGGGCCCGTACCGGCGGACGGTGCCGCACGAACGAGCGGTAAGTGGCTATCTCGTGCCGGAAGCTCTCGGCCCACGCGGGTGACTGGTCCAGCAGACACTTGGCCACCGCGGTCGTCCGCCCGGTCCTCCCGACCAGCAGCACCGAGCGGCCGCTGCGCCGCAGCACCTGCACCGGGTTGAACTCCGGACAGATCCGGTGCACCGCGGCGACGGCCATCCTCAACTGCGCGCCCTGCGGGCCCGACAGATCCAGCCGTCCGCCGAGCGGCCCGCCGGCCGTGGCCACCGGACGCCTGGTCCGGCCGGCGTGGGTGGGGTCGAGATACGGTCCGCCGCCGGCGGCGGGAGGCCGCTGCTGACGGGGCGGGACGGTCACGGAGGACGATGCTGTGTACGACGACGTTGTGTACATGGGCCAACGGATCCCTTCGTGTACCGACGAATTCCGCGCCACCCGTCCCGGCGGTCCTTCCGCACCCTGGGGAATGTGATCGGAACCCCCGGGGCGGGGTGGCGCGTTCCTACACGACACCCGGTCACGGGTGGCACACCACGTAGCGCACCCTGGCGAAGCCTGGCGAATAGTCGCCAGGCTTCTGACAGGGCGTTACTGTCAAGTCAGCCGAGAACCTGGGGGCTTGACGTGACCGGAGAACCCAACGCCCGCCTGTCGGACCTGTTCGGCCTCGCCGGCTGGTCCAAGGGTGAACTCGCGCGGCTGGTGAACAGAGAGGCGGCGGCCCTCGGCCACCCGCAACTGGCCACCGACACCTCGCGGGTCAGACGCTGGATCGACATGGGTGAGATCCCACGCGATCCGGTACCGAGGGTGATGGCGTCTCTGTTCACCGAGCGGCTCGGCCGTGTCGTGACCATCGAGGACCTCGGGTTCGTACGACACGGACGCACGGGGAGACGACGGGACGCCGGGAACGCATCGAACCCCGACGGCCTGCCTTGGGCGCCCGACCGGACGGCCACGGTCCTCACCGAATTCACGGGAATGGACCTCATGCTCAACCGACGCGGCTTGGTGGGCGCGGGCGCCGTGCTCACCGCAGGCACCGCACTCACCAGTTCCATGTACGACTGGCTGCACTCCGACCCCGCACTGACCGCCGACGCTCCCCGCAACGCCGATCCCCTGCACGCCGACCCCGCTGGGTACGACCGCTACGAGGCGGCCCCCATCGGGTCCCAGGAGATCGACGCGCTGGAACACTCGGTCGACGTGTTCCGGGCCTGGGACGCCGACCGGGGAGGCGGCCTCCAGCGCAAGGCGGTGGTGGGCCAGCTCAACGAGGTGGGCGGCATGCTCTCGTACCGCCACCCCCCACATCTCCAGCGGCGCCTGTGGGGCGTCGCCGCCAACCTGGCGGTGCTCGCCGGCTGGATGTCGCACGACGTCGGCCTCGAACCCACCGCCCAGAAGTACTTCGTCATCGCCACCCACGCGGCGCGCGAGGGCGGCGACCGTCCGCGCGCGGGCGAGGCGCTCTCCAGGGCGGCCCGTCAGATGGTCCATCTGGGGCGGCCGGACGAGGCGCTCGATCTGATGAACCTGGCCAAGTCCGGTTCCGGGGACGAGGTGCTGCCCCGAACCCGGGCGATGCTCTGCACGATCGAGGCCTGGGCACAGGCGTCGATGGGGCGCGGCCAGGCCATGCGCAGGACCCTGGGCGAGGCGGAGGACCTGTTCGTCTCGGACAAGGGCGATGTGCCACCGCCGAGTTGGATGCAGATGTTCGACGAGGCGGATCTGCACGGCATGGAGGCGCTGGCCTACCGTACGCTCGCCGATCACGAGCCGGCGGCGGCGGCCATAGCTCAACGGCATGCCAAGCGGGCGATCGAGCTGCGTCAGAACGGCCGTCAGCGGTCGATGATCTTCGACTATCTCTCCCTGGCCTCGGCCTGCTTCATCGCGGACGATCCCGAACAGGCCGACCGTTACGCGCGGTTGGCGCTGGTGTCGATGGGGGAGACCTCGTCGCACCGCACCTGGGACCGGCTGCGGGAGATGTACCGGCTCACGGGTCAGTACACGACGCACGCCTCCATCCAGGAGCTGCGCGAGGAGATCGACGCGGTCCTGCCGCCGCGTATGGAGAAGGAGTCGAGGAGCTCGGAGATCTAGGACTCAGGACCGAAGCCCGGAGATCTAGGACTCAGGACCGAAGCCCGGAGATCTAGGACTCCGGGCCGATCCTGGCCACCAGTACACAGGCGTCGTCGTCGCGTCCGGTCTCGCCGAACTCCTCGACGACCGTCCTGACACTGTCCTGCGCGTCACGTGCCCCGGTCAGCCGGGGCCCGAGCGCCAGGAGCCGGTCGACGCCCGTCCGGTCCGTCAGCCTGCCGGTGTGCAGCACCAGCAGATCACCGGGCAGCAACTGGATCTCGGCCTGTTCGTACGCGGCGCCCGATGTCGCGCCGAGCAGGACACCGTCAAGCGGAGTCAGCGTGCGCCCCGTCCCGTCGCGGAACAGCAGCGGGGCGGGGTTTCCCGCCTGCGCCCAGACGAGGGTGCGGGTCTCGGCGCGGTAGCGGCAGCAGACCGCGCTGCCGAGCGCCGGCTGCTCGGCCGTGTCGAGCAGTTGGTTGAGATGGCCCAGCAACGCGCCGGGCTCGACACCCGCCACCGCCATTCCGCGCTGGGCACCGAGGAGCATCGCCATCGTGGAGGCGGCCGTCACTCCGTGGCCGGTGAGATCGCCGACCGTCAACAGGGTGTTCCCGTCGGGGAGTTTGAGCGCGTCGAACCAGTCGCCCCCGACCAGTCCGCCGCCGGCCGGCGGCAGATAGTGGCCCGCCAGATCCAGGGTGCCCGGCTCGCTCTGCGGGGACTGGAGAGCCCCGCGCCACGACGGCAGTACGGCCTCCTGCAACTCGACCACGAGCCGCTGTTCGGTCCTGGCACTCCGCTCCTTGCGCCGGAGCGAGTCACCGCACTCATGGACGGCGCGCCGGCTGCGGCGTAACTCGCTGACGTCGCGCAGCACCGCCCACATGGAGGCAGCGCAGCCGTCGGAGTCGAGCACGGGCTCGCCCATCATGTGCAGCGTGCGCACCTGCCGGTCGGGCCTGACGATACGGAACTCGCTGTCGATGGGCCTGCCGTCGACAAGACACTCGGTCACCAGCGTCTGGAGCAGGCTCTGGTCCTCGGCGACCATCACGGACGGCAGTTCGTCCAGGGTCATCGGGCCCGCCACGGGCTTCCGGCCGAAGATCTCGTACAGCTCCGGGGACCAGGTGACCTCGTCGGTGAGGAGATTCCACTCGGCGGTGCCGACCCTGCTCAGTGACGAACCGTTCCTGTCGCCGCGCGCCGACGCGTCCGCCGCCTCCGTGGCGGGCGATTCCGGCTCGTCGTCGGGCAGTCCGTTCTTGAGCTGCCCCAAGTGGGAGCCTAGATCATCCAGTTGATGAACCGCCAGGTCACAGAGCGCGCGCTGCCAGCGCCACTGTGTGTCGTGCTCGTCGGCCACGCCGTCCCTGCGTACGGCGTCCACGTCGCCGCGCAGCCTGCGGGTCCGTGTGATGAGCGAATCGACCACGCCCCGCTCCGGTGGCTGCGGCGTGGGGGGGTCCGCGAACAGATGGGACGGCATCTCGAACTCCGATACAGGCGTGGCACTGCCAGGTCTGAAGGATGGATCGTTACGACTGTGGCACAGGCCGCTACGGCTCGTAAGGGATTCGGCAACACTCGATTCGGTGGTGCTTCCGGCATATGCCACAGGCCGGACAAGTGACCTACCGTGACCGAAGGACCGACATCGGCCCTGACCGTCAACCCTAGTGCGTGGGCTGGGGAGGTCGGTCCTCCCTTCTTTCCCCCTGCCCTGCCGTGCGGTGGTGGTGGTCCGTGAAGTGATCGGCTATCTCACGCGCGGTGAGCCGGTCTCCGAAGGCATAGGTGTCCGTCGCTTCGGAGAACCCGGTGAAATGATGCGTGCTCTCCCCGTCGGGATGCCGTATCAGCGATTGGTCGATGTTGGCGAAGCCGAAGCGCAGAAGGAAAGCGCGCCCGGGAAACGCCCTCGCCAGATGTTCCGCGGTTTCCCTGGCCTCCGGCAGTTGAAGGGGCCCGCTCGGCAGGGGCAGTCCGAGAAGGCCGCGTGCCGTCGCCGCTTCGCAGACGACGATGGACGCGTAGGTCAGCCAGACACGCAGTTCCTCGTGGCTGATCAGGGTCTCAAGGTGATGCGGCACCAGATCGAGTACGACATGCGCGCCGGCCCGTGAGCCGCGGCGCATGGCTTCGAGGACCGCGCTCCGGCGGGGTTCGGAGAGCAGACTGTAGCCGTCGGCGACGATGAAGTCGGTGTCCGCCAGGATGTCGCCGCTGCTCGCTATGTGGTCGGAGGTGAGTGCCGAGTTCGCACTGCCGGGGCTGGCGATCATCAGTCGGCTGCCTCGCTGGGTTCCCCCGTCGCGGATCGCCACGACGGTGCCCGTGGGACGGCCGGGACTGCGGAACAGGCGGGTGTCTATGCCGCAGGAGCGCAGCGCGGACTCGGCCCAGGAGCCCTGTTCGTCGGTGCCCACCACTCCCACCAGTCGGACCCAGCGGAAATGGGCTCGCGCGGCGATCGCGAAGTTGGCGGCCGTGCCTCCCACATGCACCTTGAGGGGTGCCGAGGTGAGGTGATCGCCCGTCAGTGCGCCGAAGCGGGGGGCGATGACTCCGGTGACCTCCAGGTTCACATCGCCGAGGACGGTGACACGCGCGGGGTTCTCCTCACCCACCTGCGGTGATTTCCCGGTAGCGGGCGAAGCAGTCGGCGACGATGGACTCCTCGGCCGAGACCCGGAGCCGTTCCCTGGTGTATTCCGCGGGCGTCACCCACCGGTACCCGGTGTGCTCCTCCGAGACCGTCACCTCCCGGGAGTCGGTGCCGGCGAGATAGAAGGCGACGAGGATGGGGTTGCCGCTCTGGTGGTGGTCCCACTTGAGCCAGCAGCTCTGGGACAGCACGGTGACACTCAGACCGGTCTCTTCCCGTACCTCGCGGTGCAGACCGCTCAACGGGGCCTCACGGTCGGTGAGAGTGCCACCGGGCAGATCCCACATGTACTTTCGCTTCTTCTCATTCTCTTTGAGGAGCAGCATCTTCCCGTCCGGGGAGAAGACAAAAGCAAATGCCGCAGCCATGTAGAGGGAATAGGATGACCGCTTTTCGGTGGAGAGCATGGTCCCGTATCCGGTGTGTGAAGGCATTGTTCTGTCTCTCTTCTCTGTCATACGAGGGGACTCCAGATCGCCTCACGGGAGACGATCCCTTTCCATAGGCCGGCGTCGGCCAGTTTCTCGCACGAGGCGAGCTCCTCCGACGTCCGTGTCGCGAGTTCGATCTTCGGTATCTCGAACTGATGGCCAAGATGCACGCGTTTGGTGTCCATGTAGTCGGTCCGCAGGGACGTCAGAAGAGCGAACGCCTGGGAGACGCACTCCCGTGCTCGGGATTCGCCCGATCCCGCCCGCGCCAGACAGTGCCAGCGGGCCTGGGCCAGCAGAACGCTGCTGAGCGCGAATTTGCCCGCCACGATGCCGAACGGCTTGCGGTCCCGCTCGGGAGTGAACCCGCCCCGTGCGCTCTCAACGGCCTTGTCCCACATGGGCTGAGTCACTGCCTGCAGGTTCACCAGGCTGCTGACGACGGTGGCGAAGGCGGTCGTGCCGTTCAGCCGGCCCTCGTAGTGGGTGCCGACTCCCGTGACCCCGCGCAGTTCGGCGAACTGGGTGCTCCCGTTCCGCAGCGCCTCATGGGCCGATCGCAGAGCGGCGTTGCGTACCAGCTCAGGCGGAGACGGTGACAGGGCCTGCTCCAGGCGGCATTGGGCGAGAAGCACCCAGCTGTCGCCCAGGCTGCACAGGACGGCAGGCTCACGCGCCGCCCTGAGCGAAGGCTCCAGAGTCGCGATGGCCGCCTCGAAACACGTCTGGGCGGGGCCCAGTTCGCCCAGCTGCCGATGACGGACCCCGGCGATGTGCAGGCGCTCGACCTCCAGGTCCGCGAGCACACTCTGCGACAGCTTGCGGTACGGGCCTTCGAGGACCACGAGAAGTTCCTCGTACCGGTTGAGCTTCAGCAGCGACTTGGACAAGTAGTAGAAGAGGAGCGAGTGTTCGGGCACCGTGAGGAGTCCGTGATTGCGCTGGGACGATTCGAGCCGGTCCACGAGATGCGCGATGCTCTGTCTGTAGTCGCCCACGTCGTAGAGACCGAAGGCGAGCCGCAGATGGTAGTCGAGTTTCGCGTGCGCGGCCGGGGAGCGCTCGATCAGATCTGTCACCGGGCGGCGCCGCAGACAGTAGCCCTGCTCGGTGTCCTTGACGCCGGTGATGGAGAAGCGTGAGAGTTCGTCCCGGTTCCTGGCCGTGAGCGCCTGGTTGGCTTCCCGTACCAGCGCCGACAGACGCCGCCGGTGGGCCACGTCGAGTCTCAGCAGCAGTTCCCCCTCGCCGATCGCCGACGGGTACGCCTCCGCGAGAACCCTGATCAGCGCCGCCGCCGGCGCCCCGGGTTCGCTTGCCGAGGCCTCCCGCAGCGCGGTCACGCGAGTGATCTCGGTCCGCTCGTCCAGCGAATCCGACGGCTCCCATTCCTCGCACAGTTGGTGCAGCGCCTGCCAGATACGGGTGCCGTCGCCGGCCGGCCTCGGCCCGCCGTGGCCGGCGCGGTAGGAGGCGGTGTGATCCGTGGCGTCGGCGGCAGGGGCCGCGGCACGGGTGAAGAACGTGTTGTGGATCGAGCGGCAGAAGACCACCGGCGCCCCCCAGTCCGACAGGATCCCCGACGCGGCGATTCTCCGTCTGCCCTCGGAGACGGCCTCGTCCAGCGAGGCGCCGGCGGCCAGTGCCGTGTAGAAGGCGCGGCTGAACGCGGCGGCATGGGCGTCCTCGACCGGCAGCTGCATGACCACCACCGCCGGAACACCGGCTTCCACCAGGAGGGTTCCCAGCCCCAGACGGTGCGCGCCCAGACCTTCCGTGGGATTGCAGGTGTTGATCACCGCGATCTTCACCTTGGCCGCCTTCAGCAGTACGGCCAGTTTCTCGGCGGACAGGAGGGCTTCACGCCCGCCGTCGTCCGCGATTGCCAGTCCCACCATGTCGCTGCCGTCCAGACGAGAGCGGTGCATCGCGTGCCCGGCGAAGTGGAAGACATCGTAGGAGGTGCACAGGGCGGATTCCAGTGCGGCGGCCGTGACGGGATCGGGCAGTCTCTCCACGCGCAGGCGCGTGTTCCCGGCCGGTCCCTGGGTGCCCAGATCGGCGGCGGCGAGAGCGGGCAGCCCCGGCAGCTGTCTCGCGGAGGCGGACAGCACACTCAGCGGCGCGCCGTCGGTGCCCTCCAGGACGGGCTGAGGCGAAGGCATCGCCTCGTGCCGCATGATCGACACCGCCGGATGGAGCGCCAGATACGGGACCAGGGCATCGTCGTCGGCGCGCAGCGGAACGTGGGCGAACTCCCATGGCAGGCTGGCCGCCCAGGATTCGCGTACGACGAGCCGGAGCCGGATACCGGCGGTGGCGTCCGACTCACCTGGAAACGCGGCACGGAACAGATCGAGGACCTCGCCCGGCAGGAGAATCCCACCGAGCAGTGTGCCCAGTTCGAAACAGGCACCGGCCGAGATCCTGCGGCCGTCGAGCTCGGCCACCAGCTTGTCGATCCGTCTCCGGTCGACGGAGACCGCGGTGGTGCTGCGGGTCTCCCCGACGGGGCACGACGCCTGCACCGCCCAGGCGGTGTCGTCGAATGCCGTGATCTCCACCCGGAAGTCAAGATATTCACGCATAGGAGGTGTCCTCGACGGCTCCGGACGTACGCAGGGGATGGAACTCCGTGCCGGGATTCTCCCGCAACAGCTCCGACATCCGCTCCAGCATGGCGTTGGCCGAGCGGTCGATGCAGTCTCCACAGGCGTCCGGGAACGTGGCCAGCAGCTTTCTGCCGTGGGGTGAGGCGTGGACATCGGCGACGGTCGTCGAGGCGTCCAGCTCGCCGAACATCACCCGTGGTCTGTCCGGTTCCTCGGCGCGGTAGCCCTCGCCGCGATAGCGGCCGCAGGGCACGACGGCGGCACGGTCGGGCCGGCTGCCGACCTCGACGACCGCGCGGTGGGTCGAGGCACGGCAAGCTTTGAAGAATCTGCTGGGCACGTATCCGGTGTCGGTCAGATCGCGGGTCGGCACGAACGCCTGGAATCCGGTGCCCGTGACGGAGCTGCCGATCTCCGCGAACTGGGCGCGTAAGGAGGCGAGTTGGTCCTCGCTGAAGTACACCTTGTGGTCGTTGCCGAGCACCACTCGGAACGAGATGTGATCGAATCCGGTGTCGCGGGCCAGCCGGGCGATCTCCGCCGTCTCGGCCGCGTTGCCGGGATGGATCATCGATGTCGCGCCCAGCGGCATCAGCTGGGCCGCGTCCTGGCCGAACTCCCTCTCCCGTAACCTCACCAGCCTGCCGACCACACCCAGAATCGAACTCACCGGGAAGCGCCCCAGGCGCTGCCCGTGGAGCTGCCATCTCGTAGTGTCACGTGCCGCGTTGAGACTGATCCGCAGATAGGTGCGGGCTGCCAGGAGCGTCGGGAGCAGCGCATCCGACAACAGATCGCCGGCTGTCAGCACCGCGGTGCGCAGGTCCTTCTCCGCGCACAGAGAGATCGCCTCCGGCAGTCGCGGATGTGTCAACGGGTCGCCACCGCCGTCGAATCGGACGACCCGTACTCCGTCGGCCGCCCACCGCCGAATCAGCGCCAGCATCACGTCGCCGTCAAGGATTCGTCCTTCCTGACGTGTCAGCCGGTAGGAGGCGGAGAAGCAGAAGGAACAGGCCGATGGGCAGGCCATGCTCACATCGAAATCCATCTGCACCGGCCCCCGGACCTCGCCCAGGGCAACCGCGCGCAAACGCTCGACATGGTCGTCGAGACGTCCGGGAATGATCTCGCCGCCATGGCCGGGCACCACGGTCCAGTCACCTGACGGCCGCACCGCCAGCAACGCGTCCCACCGGCCGAAGACCGCGTTGTCCGTACCGTGGACGAACCGACCGTCCGCGACCGGCAGCATCGACCAGCACCGGGTACGACCCCTCCCGTCGCGCCCGACTATCGCCACGACACCGCGGTCGGCGATCGTCAGCGGCAGGGCGACCGTCCTTGCGCCGGCGCTTTTTCCGTCCCCGGTCGGCGCGGGACCGGACGCGGAACCGGCCAGGAACTCGGACAGGGCATGCGAGAGAAGATCGCGCCCCGTCGGCACGCCCGCCGCCCGCAGGAGCCCGACACAGCGCTGAGAAAGGAGGGCCTGTCCGACCGCTTCCCGGACACCGGCGTCCGGGGGCCGGACGTCACACGCCGTCACGGTGACCGCCCGACTCGCCGGGCTCGGTGAGCCGAGACCCGGGTTCCGGCGCATGAATCGGGCTGTCTTGCTCCCTCCCTCCCCGATAGACCAACGACACCCTTCGCACCCGGCCGCCACGCAACTGGCAGACCCTGAACAGCGGAGTCAGCCCCGTGGGCGACACCACCCGCGCCGCGATCCCCGCTTCGGAGTTCACCTGCACCCGCGACGCCAGCTCCGCCAGGGACGCACCCGGCTCACCGCCCTGTACGCGCAGATCGAGGCGGCCACCCCTCCGGCTGGAAACCACCACCACCGCCGACCGGGCCTTCACCACCTCGGTCACCACAACCCACTCCCGCTGCCAGTCTCCGCCCAGCCCGATCAGCGCGCGCTCCACCGCGGGCAGATCGGAGATGGCGCTCGTCGCCGCCCGACTCGCCTGAAAGAACGTGGCATGTGAACGCTTGAACGAAACGGTGACCCGCGTCTGAGCGCCCGCCATGGAACCGGCGAGCAGACCGGCCTGGCCGTGCCATTCGACCTCCACCTGTCCGGCGGACGCGTATTCGAGATCACCGGGTGTGCCCACGGGTCGCATCCCGAAGTCAACACGCAGACCGGCGAGAGTGGTGTATGGCTCGAAGCGGCTGCCGCGCAACACACCGACATCTCCCACGGAGATGCGCGTTCCCGGCAACCAGGTCGCCAGATACCCGAACTGCTGCCGCATCTCCGTCGCGTACTGCTCATGAACAGCGGTCACATACCACCCCCTGGTAGGCGCCTGACTTTCAGAGTGACACACTATGGGCCTTTTGGGGACAGCACCCGGTCGACCGTGAAAAGCCCGCTACCAGAGGCAGTTCGGCAGGAAACCGGGCCCTGCCGAAATGCCGCTCCGTCAGCGCGTGGGGGCACGATGGAGCACGACGAGCAGTCGCCACACCTGTCCGGCGACCGCCTCCGGCGGTGCGTCGATCAGGCCGTGCAGCCAGTCCGCCAGTACGCCGGCGAACGACGCGGCGACCGCCGAGGCGATCAACTCCGGTTCGGGCGCGCCCGCCAGGGCCCGTTCGGCGCGGCTGCGCTCCCGCAGCTCCCGGTGGAGCAGCTCGCCGAGCGGGCCGCTTCCACCGGGGCGCAGCAGCGTGCGGTACAGACCGGCGTGGGGTACGAGACCGGTGAAGAAAGCCGTCAGATCGGGTGGCGGCGACTCGGGGTCCGGCAGACCGCGCCAGGCGTGCAGCGCGTCCACGGCGTCCCGGACGACCGTGGCGCACGCGTCGACGGCGAGGGCCCCGAGGTCCGCGTAGTGCAGATAGAACGTGGCCCGGCCGACCCCCGCCCTGCGTACCAGCGCGGTCACGCCGACCTGTTCGAGCGGACGCTCCGCGCACTCGTCGAGGAGCGCCTGCCGCAGGGTGGCCCGGGTCCGGGCCGCCCGCGGATCGCCCGTCATCCCGCCGCCAGTACGACGGCCAGCGCCACGGCGCCCGGCAGTGCCTGGACGAAGAGGATGCGGCGGTTCGCCGTGGCCGCGCCGTACACCCCGGCGACAACCACACAGCTCAGGAAGAATATCTGCGCGTGACGCCCCGTCGGGTCGGCCGCGATCAGACCCCAGACCAGGCCGGCGGCCAGAAATCCGTTGTAGAGACCCTGGTTGGCGGCCAGGGACGCGGTGGCTCGGGCCATCTCCGCGTCGAAGCCGGACAGGCTCCGGCCGGGGCCGCGCTCCCAGAGGAACATCTCCAGCACCATGACGTAGACGTGGAAGGCGGCCACGAAGGCGACCAGGATCTGGGCGGCGGTAGTCACGGGGGCATCCTCAGGGGTCATTCTTCTGGACAGATGTCCGTGAACTATAGACAGCTGTCCAGGAGATGGCTCACCCGCCCCCGCTGTTCGGCTGGGCGTCGTCGTCTCCCTCCCAACTGACCTGCCCCTGCGGCCGGTTGATGCCCGCTGAGAGCAGCGCGTCCTCGCACCGCGCCACCGCCGTCTCCCTGGACGGCACTTGCCGCCACGCGCCACCCCCACCCGCCCCGGTGCCCTCGTCGGCGTGCGGTGCCAGATCGCCGACCACCGTCACCTGATGCCCCTGCGACGCCAGCCTGGTCAGCGCCTCCCGCAGCATGATCTCGGCGAACGGCCTGATCTCCGAGACGTCCTCCAGATCGAGCACCACCCAACCGGGCTCCCCGGGCACGACGTTGCCCAGTTCGTGCAGCAGCCGCTCCGACTCCGTGAAGTCGAGGATCCCCTGGGCGGCCACGATCGCCACGTTGTCCCCCGCGCGCTCGATCACCTCGCGTTCGGCCTCGCTGCGCGGGCGGTCGGACGGCGCGGTCCGCGCGGTCTCCGCGAGCTTCACCGTCGGGGCCGTACGCGAGGAACGGCGCATCAGATGCAGCCCGAACCGCGCCGACAACTCGCGCAGCACGGCCACGCCCCGTACCGGGGTGCCCGTGGCGTCCAGCGGCGGGCTGTGCACCGCGAGACCGAACCGCGCCGGGCTGGCGGCGATCAGCCCGCCCGACACACCGCTCTTCGCGGGCAGCCCGACGCGCAGCAGCCAGTCGCCCGACGCGTTGTACATCCCGCAGGAGGCCATCACCGCGAGGACCTGCACCGCCACCGGTTCGGGGACCACCGTCTCGCCGGTGGAGGGGTTGACGCCGCCGTTGGCCAGCGTCGCGGCCATCACCGCCAGATCGACCGTCGTCACCCGCACCGAGCACTGACGGAAGTACGTCTCCACGCCCGCCGGGCTGCCGGGCAGCGATCCCGCGCCGCGCATCAGATACGCCAGGGCCCGGTTGCGGTCGCCGGTCTCGGACTCCGAGGCGCGGACCCTCTCGTCCACGTCCAGCCGGCGTCCGGCGAACCGGCCGAGACAGTCGAGGATCCGCTCGAATCGCTCGTCCTCGTCCGTTCCCGGCACCAGCGCGGTCGTGACGATCGCCCCCGCGTTGATCATCGCGTTCGCCGGCCGCCCCGTGCTGGGCTCCAGACTGATCGCGTTGTACGCCTCGCCGCTGGGCTCGGCGCCTACCCAGCGGGTCACCTCGTCCAGGCCCAGCTCCGCCAGGACCAGGGCGTAGACGAACGGTTTCGAGACCGACTGGAGGGTGAAGGGTGTGTCGACGCCGCCCGACCAGTAGTGGTTGCCGCCCATGCTGGTCAGCGCGATGCCGAAGGTACTCGGGTCGGCGGTGGCCAACTGCGGGATGTACGAGGCGACTTCACCCTCCTCCAGGGTGGCGACCCGCCGCTGGAGCTCCACCAGCGCGTCGGTGATCACATCGGTGGCCGGGACGGGTGTCACGGACGACCTCCAGGGGGCTGTCTGCGGAGTGCGCCGGGCAGACCGAAGCCCCCGGTCGCGGACTCGGGCAGCCGCGGCCGGGGGCTTCGGTCAGCATTCCCCGGTGGGGGCGCTTGGAGTTGACGCCGTCCACTCTGGCAGCCGGGGTGATCACGTCCGGGGAGGCCGCGCCGTGTCACCCGGCGGTGTCACCAGATGGACTCGGCCCATTCGGGGTGGTCGATGAACGGGTTCCGGTTGTGCTGGAACTGGCTGTGTATGACGTCGTTGCGGCGCTTCTCGAAGGCGTCCGGCGGGTCCTCGTCGTTCCACTGCTTCAGCACGGACAGCCGTCCCATCGCGGGGGCGGAGCCGTTGTTGACGCGGTCGTTCGGTTCGAGGTCGGCGAAGCTGTCGTTGCCCTCGTAGCGGACGGCCATGTAGAGGATCATGCGGGCGACATCGCCCTTGACCGCGTCACGCGGCTCGTAGGAGTCGCTGTCGGTGAGGTTCCCGGGGGCGCCGCTGACCGGGCTGCCGCCGTTGTCGAAGTCCTTGTTCCCGCGGATGCCGTTGACCTGGACATCCTCGGGGCGCAGGTGGTGGACGTCGGTGCCGGGGCCCTGCGACGTACCGAAGTCGCCGTGGGACTGGGCCCATACGTGCTCGCGGTTCCAGTCGCCGACGTCGCCGCCGTTCTGCGACTTGGACCGTGAGGCTCCGGTGTAGAGGAGGATGACGTTGGCGGAGTTGGCCGGGTCCTGGTCGGTGACCTTGAGGGCTTCCCAGACGGCGCTGTACGACAGCTTCGTCTGGTCGCTGATGATGCCGTGCAGCGCGGTCTTGAGCGCGGGGCCGGTCTTGCCGATCGCGCCCTGGTAGTACGTGTCGTCCAGTGCGGCGATTCCGGTCGCGGCCGGGGTGCCGGCGGTGGTGGTGCCCGACGCGGTCGCCGGGGGTGTGGCGGCCGGGGCGGCGCCCGCGCTGCCGGCGAGCACCGCGGCGGCGGCGCACAGGGCCAGCACCGGCCGTACGGCGGGATGGTGACGACGGGACATGTGGGGAGTGTCCTCTCGATCAGGAGATCACCGCGCGTAGAACCGACGGGTGAGGCGCTGCGCACGGCGATCATCGCGATGTGACGTTTCCGCAGGAGCCTTCCACAGCACCTGTGACGCCGGGGTGAATGCTCCGCGACCATCATGTGCAGGTCAAGAAGTCTGCCGACGTTGGCCGTTGACCTGGCCCGTCCTGGGCTGCGCGTTCACATGGGTGGCCTGAAAACACACCGCTGATAATTTTTGGTCCATACCAACTCCTTGACGGAGGCCGCGTGGCTGCCTTGAATCAAGCATTGAAATAAGTGCCACCGGCGCTTCGTCTCTCAGCAGCACCTGTCATACGCATGCCCCCCACGCAAAGCGATGTGATGACCGTGAGCATGTCCTGGCGGCGCCGAACGGCGCTGTACACCCTCGCACTTCTGTGCACCTCCGGAGCCGTGGCCGCCGTGCCCGCCGGAGCCTCCGCCACCGACGGCCCCCACGCCGCCGCGGCCCCCGCAGCGATCAAGTTCGCCGACGAGTTCGACGGTCCCGCCGGGTCCGGTGTCGACGGAAGCAAGTGGCAGATCGAGACCGGCGACAACGTCAACAACCACGAGCGGCAGTACTACACGTCCGGGAACAACAACGCCCAACTCGACGGGCAGGGCAATCTCGTCATCACCGCCCGCAAGGAGAACCCCGGCAACTACCAGTGCTGGTACGGGACGTGCGAGTACACCTCGTCCCGGCTGAACACCTCGGGCAAGTTCGACTCGGCGTACGGCCGGGTCGAGGCCCGCATGAAGATCCCGCGCGGGCAGGGCATCTGGCCCGCGTTCTGGATGCTCGGCAGCAACATGGGTGACGTCGGCTGGCCCAACAGCGGCGAGATCGACATCATGGAGAACGTCGGCTTCGAGCCGAACACCGTCCACGGCACGCTGCACGGCCCCGGTTACTCCGGCGAGGGCGGCATCGGCGCCGGCTACAGCCTGCCGAACGGCGAGGCGTTCGCGGACAACTTCCACACCTTCGCGGTCGACTGGGCACCGGACTCCATCAAGTGGTCGGTCGACGGGCAGGTCTTCCAGACCCGTACGCCCGCCGATCTCGGCGGCCGCGAGTGGGTGTTCAACAAGCCGTTCTTCCTCATCCTCAACCTCGCGGTCGGCGGCTACTGGCCCGGCGACCCCGACGGCAGCACGGTCTTCCCGCAGCAACTCGTCGTCGACTACGTACGCGTCAGCGACTAGAACACCGGTCTGTTCGCAGGTCCCCGTGGCCGGACGGGCTCAGTGCTCCGTTCCCGGGCGCCGGACAGGGCTCCTCCCGCCC
>NZ_JBHXRX010000106.1:0-17495 GCF_042714995.1 Streptomyces sp. NPDC058665 | reverse complement strand
GCCTCCGCCGGACAGCCCGGGACCAAACCCGCGCCCTCGCCCTTCTCGGCCTCACGTGATCAAAAGGGACGAGGCCCGACTACGCCGAGGCCCTGGGGCGTGGCGGCGTTCATCGAGAGCCTCGGGCTGCGCCCGCTGGACGTCGGCGGCCTGAAAATGGCGCACTGGCTGGAAGGAGTGGGCCTGGTCACGGTCAGCCTCGCCGGCAACGGGGTTGGCCACTGGGACTTCGCCCTCGGCGTCAACGAATTTACCGGCTGAGCTCCCGCGGCCGAGCAGTCGGTGAACAGGGCGCCATGCACCGGCAGAGCCTGTGGAGCGCGTAGCTCACCGTGGGCCCAAAGTCCCAGAGATGCCGCCGCCCCCTCCCTTACCCGCCAAGCGGCAGGTCGGCCGGGGTGCGGCGGCGTCCTCGTACCAGATGTCCTGGAAGAGAACAGCCAGGGCTGTGACCTGCCGCGTCGGTGGGGTTCTCCGGATCGTAGGGCTTCTCCGGGCACGGGGTGAGCGGGGGCACCGGACCATTCGGCATCCGAGAACCGGCGTTGCGCAGGGGCTTGACGTCTCCCGCCGCGCTTCGTAACTTGTCCCGCATGTCGACTCAACCACGCATAGACATTCAGCAGCCTGGTCAGGACGAACCGATCTACGGCGCCGGTGTCTGGCACTTCGCGACCTACGTCGACCGATACGCCACGGACGGCTACGGCGAACCACGCACCATCCTCGACGCCATCAAGCTCGCCGGAGCGGTCGGCGACCTGTCCGTACTCGACCTGAACTGGCCCTTTCCGCCGGGCGACATCAGCACCGCAGAGGTGCGGGAAGCCCTGGCCGAGCAGAACCTGCGGGCCATCGCCGTGACGCCGGAGTTCTACACCGGCAAGTTCGCCAGGGGAGGCTTCACCAACCCCGACCCCGCTGTCCGCCGCCAGGCCATCGACCTGGTCGCCGCCTCGGCCGAGGTCGGGCGCGAACTGGGCGTGGACTACGTCAAGATCTGGCCCGGACAGGACGGCTACGACTATCCCTTCCAGGCCGACTACACCGACCTGTGGACCAAGTCCGTCGACGCGCTGCGCGAACTCGCCCTGTCCTTCCCGGACCTGAGGTTCGCGATCGAGTACAAGCCGCGCGAGCCGCGCAACCGGATGGTCTTCTCGTCCGTCGCCCGGACCCTGCTGGCCATCCAGGACATGGGCGTGGACAACGTCGGCGTCCTGCTGGACTTCGGCCACTCCCTCTACGGCGGAGAGACTCCCGCCGAGGCAGCCCGGCTGGCCATCGCCCGGGACAGGCTCTTCGCGATCGACGTCAACGACAACTTCCGCGGCTGGGACGACGACATGGTCGTCGGCTCCGTACACCTGCTGGAGACCTTCGAGTTCTTCTTCGCGCTCCAGGACGCCGGCTGGCAGGGCGTCTGGCAGCTCGACCAGTTCCCGTTCCGGGAGGACCCGGTCGAGGCGGCCCGCACCGGCATCCGCACCATGCGCGCCTTCCACCAGGCGCTGGGCTACCTCGACCGCGAGGAACTGGCCGCCGCGCAAGCCGCACAGGACGCCCTCGGTGCCCAACGCATCGCCAAGCGGGCACTGTTCCGCGCCCTCGCGGAGAGCGAGTCCGTATGAGCGCCGTCCTGGAGGCCGCCGGCCCCCTGCGGACCGACGAGGCCGCGGCCCGCGCGTACGAAACACGCGGCGCACGACTGCGCGCCGCGTCCCCCGCCGAGGCGGCGGCGGAACTCGCCGACATCTCGGCCTCGATCCGCCGCGACATCATCACCACCATCCAGTCGGCCGGCATGGGGCATGTGGGAGGTGACCTGTCCGTCACCGACCTGATGGTCACCGCCCTGTGGGGCACGCTGCGCATGCGTCCCGCGCAGGCCGACCACCCCCAGCGCGACCGGTTCGTACTCAGCAAGGGCCACTGCGCCGCGGCCCTGTACTCGACACTGGCCTCCTGCGGGTTCTTCCCGCGCAGCCGGCTGCGCGAGTTCATGGCTCCGCTGTCGCCGCTCAACGGCCACCCGGCCCGGCTCAAGGTCCCCGGGGTGGAGACCAACAGCGGACCGCTCGGACACGGCTTCCCCGTGGCCACCGGATGCGCCCTCGGAACGAAGCTGCGCGGCGAGACCTGGCGCACCATCGTGGTGCTCGGCGACGGCGAGATGCAGGAAGGCAGCAACTGGGAAGCGGCCATGACGGCCGCCCACTACGAACTGGCGAACCTGACGGCCGTCGTCGACCGCAACCGGCTGCAGCAGGGCGCGCGCACGGAGGACACCAAGTCGCTGGAGCCGCTGGACGCCAAATGGGCCAGCTTCGGCTGGGAGGTCCGCGTCATCGACGGGCACGACCACCGGGCGATCAAGGAGGCGTACGCGCCGTCGGCCACCGGCCGACCCGTCGCGGTGATCGCCAACACCACCAAGGGCAAGGGCGTGTCGTTCATGGAGGACCGCGTCGAATGGCACCACAAGGTGCCCACCGACGAACAGGTACGTCTCGCGCTGGAGGAGCTGAACCGATGACCTCCGTGACCGAACAGGCACCCACCTTCGACTGCCGCGCCGACTTCGCCGACGAACTCGCCGTGCTGGCCCGCGCCGACGAGCGGATCGTGGCGGTCTGCAACGACTCGGTGGGCTCCAGCAACCTCGTCAAGTTCCGCGAGGAGTTCCCCACCCGTCTCATCAACGTCGGCATCGCCGAACAGGACCTGGTCGGCGTGTCGGCCGGTCTCGCCAACGCCGGGTTCATCCCCTTCGCGTCCGCGGCGGCACCCTTCCTCACCGGCCGCGCCCTGGAACAGATCAAGGCCGACATCGCCTACACCCACCGCCACGTCGTGCTCTGCGGCCAGAGCCCGGGTATGGCCTACGGAGAGCTGGGGCCCACCCACCACTCCATCGAGGACCTGTCCTGGATGCGCGCGATCCCGGGCCTGGACATCATCGTGCCGGCCGATCCGGCGCAGACACGCAGCGCGGTGCGCTGGGCCGCCGCATCGGGCAGACCCACCTACATTCGTGTACCCCGCTTCAAGGTCCCCGCCGTCACCCCCGACGACGCACCGTTCGAAGCCGGCCGGGCCGTACGACTCCGTGAGGGCACCGACGTCACCCTGGTCGCCGTGGGCACGATGGTCTCCCGCGCCCTGGACGCGGCGCACCTGCTCGCACAGCAGGACATCTCCGCCCGCGTCCTCAACATGACCTTCGTCGAACCCCTCGACGTCGCCGCCGTCATCGCCGCGACTCGGGAGACCCGCGCCGTCGTCACCGCCGAGGAAGGACTGCTCTCCGGCGGTCTGGGAGCCGCCGTGGCCAAGGTCGTGGCAGAGAGCAACCCGGTCCCGATACGCATGCTGGGCGTGCCCAGTTTCGCCCCGACCGGCAGTGCGGCCTTCCTGCTCGAACACTTCGGGCTGACAGCCGACGGAGTCGCCGGAGCCGCACGCGAGGCACTGGGACGGGTGTGATGAGACCGCACGTTCTCGCCGTCGACCAGGGGACCAGCTCCACCAAGACACTGCTCCTCAACGCCGCGGGCGACATCGTCCGCCGGGCCGAAGCGCCCCTGTCCCAGACCCACCCTGGCCCCGGCCTGGTGGAACAGGACGCGACCGCGCTCCTCGACAGCGTGCGCAGCGCCGTCGCCGACTGTCTGACGGACGTCGACCCGCGCACGGTGACCGGCGTGGCCCTGAGCAGCCAGCGCGAGTCCGTCGTCCTGTGGGAAGCGGCGACCGGCGAGCCGGTCGCCCCGCTGGTCAGCTGGCAGGACCGGCGCGGAGGAGAACGTGCGGCCCGCCTCACCGGCGCCGGAGCGGCCGACGAGATCCGCCGCCGTACAGGTCTCCCGCTCGACCCGATGTTCTCCGCTTTGAAAATGGCCGCCCTGCTCGACCTGCACGACCCCTCGCGGGCCCGCAGCAAGGACGGCGGCCTGCGGCTGGGCACCGTGGACGCCTATCTGCTCCACCGGCTCACCGGGCAGGCGGTCACCGAGATCGGCAACGCGTCCCGGACCCAGCTGCTCAACCTCGCCACCGGCGACTGGGACGACGAACTGCTCGGCCTCTTCGACATCCCGCGTGCCGCACTGAGCCGTGTCGTGCCCTCCACCGGGCCGTTCGGAACGCTGCACGACCTCAGCCCGCTGACCGACGGCACCCCGCTCCTGGCCGTCATGGGCGACTCGCACGCCGCCCTGTTCGCCCACGCCGGCTGGCGCCCCGGCACCGTGAAGGTCACCTACGGCACCGGATCCTCCGTCATGACGGTGACGGACTCCCCCGAACCGGCGGAACACGTCTGCGGCACCATCGCCTGGTCCACCGGGCATCCCGTCTACGCGCACGAGGCCAACATCCGCTCCACCGGACGCACCCTCACCTGGCTGGCCGACCTGCTCGGCACCGAGGCGGAGGAACTCATCCGGCTCGCGGCCGACGCGGACGCGGGCGACGTGACCCTCGTCCCGGCCTTCGGCGGCATCGGGGCACCCTGGTGGGACGCCCGCGCCGTGCCCGTCCTCGCCGGCTTCGGGCTGGGCACCGGCCGCACCCAACTGGCGCGCGCCGCACTGGAATCGGTCGCCTTCCAAGTGGCCGACGTCCTCGCGGCCCTCCCCGGTCTGAGACAGGTCGTGGCCGACGGCGGTCTCAGCCGCAGCGACGCGCTCATGCAACTGCAGGCCGACGTCTGCGACGTCACGGTGGCCCGTACGCGGCACCACGAACTGTCCGCCGCGGGCGCCGCGCAACTGGCGGGACTGGGACTCGGCCTGTGGACGACCGCCGACCTGGAACAGCGCGCGGACGCCGGCCTGCGGACCTTCACAGCCGGCTGGGACGACGCACAGCGCAGCGACACGGTCGCGCGCTGGCGTCATCGGGTCGCGGCCGCTCGCGACCTCGGGACACGCGGACAGCAAAGGACGTCATGACCACAGCAGACTTGCCCCAGACAGACAGGAAGACGGCGCACCCCCGCGGCCGGCCGTCCCTGGGCAGCGGTTCCCTCATCGCCCTCGTACTCCTGCTCGCCGGTATCGCGGCCACCACCACCTACCGCTCGGACAGCGAGGACAGGACGAGCGGCAAGGCCGCGTTCGACGCCTCCAAGTACGCCGCAGGCACGTACGAACCCAAGGTCGTCCCCGCGATCGAGAAGAACGCCGTGGACATCGTCACCCTGCACAAGGCCATCGCCGCCGACCCCGAGACGGCCGGCAAGCGGTACGGGCACCGGCCGGGCACCGGACCGTACAGCTACGCCACGACGGTGACCGGGACCGCGGGCGCCGCCGAGAACGGCCTGCTGCGGGTGACCGTGCCCGGTCTGGCCAAGGCCCGCGTCTCCGTGCAGGTCGGTCCCGCCGTCAACGGCACGGCACTTCGCGACTCGGCCGGCTTCATCACCTTCGGCCAGTTCACCAACCAGGTCGAGTACGCCGACGCCGCCACGGCACTGAACACCGAGATGAAGGACAAGGTCCTCAGAGCTTTCGATCCCGAGGCGGTCCGTGGCAGGAAGGTCACCGTGGTCGGCGCCATGACACCGCTGACCGCCGACGTGCTGACCCTCACCCCCGTCTCGATAGAGGCCGCGTCATGACCTTCGCGGCCGGGCGGGCACCGGCGTCGCCGGTGCTGCGCGCCGCCGAGGTCACCAAGGTGTACGGCGGAACGCAGGCACTCAAAGGCGTCTCGCTGGACATCCCGGCGGGTCGCACCACCGTGCTCTTCGGCGAGAACGGGGCCGGCAAGTCGACCCTGATGAAGATCCTCAGCGCCGTCGAGTCCCCCAGCACCGGGCACATCGAACTCGACGGCCGGGCGGTGAAGTTCAGCAGTGCGAGGGAGGCGTCCGACCACGGGGTCTCGATCATCCACCAGGAACTGAGTCTGTGTCCCAACCTGAGCATCCAGGACAACCTGTTCCTCGGCCGCGAGCGCACCCGGCAGGCCGGTACCCTGCTCGACCGCACCACCCAGCGGGCCATGGCACGACAGGTGCTGGGCAGGCTCGACGAGGGACTCGACCCCGACACGACCGTGGGCGAGCTGCGCCTCGGCCAGCAGCAACTCGTCGAGATCGCCCGTGCGCTGCTGCAGAACGCCCGGGTGCTGATCATGGACGAACCGACCTCCGCCCTCAGCGCACCGGAAGTGGAGATTCTCTTCCAGGTCATCCGGGAGCTCAAGGCCGAGGGCGTCGCGATCGTGTACATCTCACACCACCTGGAGGAAGCCCTCTCCGTCGCCGACGAGGTTGCCGTCCTGCGGGACGGCGCCATGGTGGCGACAGCACCGGCGGACGACATCGACCTCGCCTGGATCGTCCGCACGATGGTGGGCCGCAGCCAGGACGATCTCTTCCCCGACCGGAACCCCACCCTGGGTCCCGTCGCACTGGAGATCACCGAGCTGTCCGTCGCGGACCCGTCCGTCCCCGGGCGGCTCGCGGTGAACAGCCTGTCCACCTCCGTCCGGGCCGGCGAGATGGTCGGCATCTACGGCCTGATGGGCAGCGGCCGTACCGAACTGCTGGAGTGCCTGGCCGGCAGGATGCCCGCCGCCTCGGGCGAACTGCGCCTGCACGGCGAACCGCTCACCGGCAGCGTCCGCGACCGCATCGGCACCGGGCTGGCCCTCGTCCCCGAGGACCGCCAGCGAGACGGTCTCGTCCAGTCCATGACGGTGGGACAGAACCTCTCGCTGGCCTCCGTGACCAGGTTCGTACGCCGCCTGCTGCTCGACCGGCGTGCCGAGGACGAGGCAGTGACCTCGATGATCTCCGACGTGACGGTGAAGGCCCCCGGCTCCCGCGCGCCCATCGGCTCGCTCAGCGGCGGCAACCAGCAGAAGGTCGTCATCGGCAAGGCCCTGATGACCGGCCCGCGCGTCCTGCTGCTGGACGAACCGTCCCGCGGCGTGGACGTGGGAGCCAAGGCCGACGTCTTCGAACTGATGGCCAAGCAGGCCGAGCGCGGTCTCGCCGTGCTCTTCACCACCTCCGAGGCCGAAGAGGCGCTGCACATGCCCGACCGCCTCCTGGTCATGGCGCGCGGCCGTCTCGTCGCCGACCTGAAAGCCGGAGAGATCACCCGGGACCGGCTGATGAGCCTGGCCGACGGAGCCGACACCACCGAGAAGGCACAACATGAGTGACACCCTGACCAAGGACCACGAGGTCGTGCTCCAGCAGCGTCGCGCCGCGGCGGCCCAGGCACGGCGCCTCAAGACCGTCGACTCGATCTTCGAACTGCGCGCCTTCATCGCACTCGGAGTCCTGATCGTCGTCTTCAGCCTGCTCTCGGACTCCTTCCTCACCGTCGACAACGTGATCACGATGACCAAGCACGTCGCCATCAACGCGATCCTCGCGCTGGGCATGCTGCTGGTCATCCTGAAGGGCGGGATCGACCTCTCCGTCGGCTCGACCGTCGGCCTGTCCGGAGTGATCGCCGGCGAGCTGCTCCAGGGCCTGCACCTGAGCGTCCTCGACGTCGTCGCCTACCCGCAGGTCTGGGCCGTCATCGTGCTGTGCGTCGGCGTCGGCGCGCTGGTCGGCACGGTCAACGGCATCCTCGTCACCCGTCTCAACGTGGCCCCGTTCATCGCCACTCTCGGCATGCTGTACGTGGCCCGCGCCACCGCCCTGCTCATCTCCGACGGCACGACCTACCCCGACCTGGCCGGCGACCCGGGCACCCACAACACCGGCTTCGACTGGCTCGGCCAGGGCCGACCCCTCGGACTGCCCGTCGCGGTCTGGATCATGATCGTGGTGGCGGGACTCGTCGCCGTCCTGCTGCGATCGACCCCCTTCGGCCGCTGGCTCTACGCCACCGGCGGCAACGAGCGCGCCACCGAACTCAGCGGAGTCCCCGTCAGGCGCGTCAAGCTCCTCGTCTACGTGATCTCCGGCGCCTGCGCCGCGTTGTCCGGGCTCATCATCGCCTCCGAACTCACCTCCGCCGCACCGCAGGCCGGCGAGACCTTCGAACTCAACGCCATCGCCGCCGTCGTCATCGGCGGCGCCGCCCTCTCCGGCGGCCGGGGCAACGTACGCGGCACCCTCGTCGGGGCTTTCGTCATCGGCTTCCTCGCCGACGGCCTCGTCATCCTCGGCGTCTCGACGTTCTGGCAGATGCTCATCAAGGGCGCCGTCATCATCATCGCCGTCATCCTCGACCAGAGCCAGCAGCGGTTCCAGCGCCGCCGCGCGGCAGCATCCGCGGTCGCCGTGAAGACCGATCCCGGCCCGGCCGGCGCGCGCAGCACCACGCCAGGCGACTCCGCCAGGCCGGCGGACGACTGACGTCCGTACGGCCCCCCTCGTCCACCACCCGCTGTACCGACCTCTACCGACGCCAGTCCGCACATCGTTGTGAGGAGACCAGAATGTTCCACCGCAAGGCCAATCGCACCGTCACGACCACCGCGGCCCTCGCCGCAGGTGCCCTGCTCCTGACCGCGTGCGGGAGCTCCGACGACTCGTCGTCCGGAGCGAGCGCGTCCAAGGGCGGATCGAAGAGCAACCTGGTCGCCATCATCACACCCTCCGCGGACAACCCCTTCTTCAAGGCGGAGGCGGACGCGGCGAAGAAGAAGGCCGTGAGCCTCGGCTACAAGACCTCGGTCGCCTCGCACGACGACGACCCGAACAAGCAGAGCGAACTCATCGACGCCGCCATCTCCCGCAAGGCCGCGGCGATCATCCTGGACAACGCGGGCGCCGACGCGTCGATCGGCCCCGTCCGAAAGGCCACCAAGGCCGGCATCCCCGTCTTCCTCATCGACCGTGAGATCAACGAGACCGGTATCGCCAAGGCCCAGATCGTGTCCAACAACGCCCAGGGCGCGCAGCTCGCGGCGCAGGAGTTCGTCACGGCGACGAAGGGCAAGGGCGAGTACGTCGAGCTGACCGGCAAGGAGTCCGACACCAACGCCAGCGTCCGCTCCAAGGGCTTCGCCGATGTCATCTCGCAGTACCCGGACCTGAAGCAGGTGGCCAAGCAGACGGCGAACTGGGACCAGCAGGAGGCCTTCAGCAAGATGGAGACCATCCTCCAGCGCAACCCGAAGATCAGCGGTGTGATCGCGGGCAACGACACCATGGCCCTCGGCGCGGTGGCCGCGATCAAGTCGGCCAAGCGCGAGAACATCGTCGTGGTCGGCTTCGACGGCAGCCCGGACGCCATCGCCCAGATCAAGGCCGGCACCATGCGGGCGACGGCACTCCAGCCCGCCGCGCTGGGAGCCGAACGTGCGGTCGAGCAGGCCGACAAGTACGTGAAGACGGGCAAGACCGGACAGCCCGAGAAGCAGTCCATCGACTGCGAACTGATCACCGTGAAGAACGCCGACGAGTACGGGGTCTTCGCCAAACTCTGATGCCGGCGACCAGACACCGCGGCCAGCCGTGGCGGAACCCCGACGATAGGCTGTGGTGTTCCGCAGCGGCGACAGGCTCTGGCGCCCGACCGCCAGGGACGACAAGGATGGAGACATGGTGGCGGCAGCGTCCACTCCCACCCCTGACCATATGCGGCTGCTCATCAAGGTGGCCCGCATGTATCACGAGCGCGGAGTGCGCCAGCCCGAGATCGCCGCACATCTCAACATGTCGCAGCCCCGTGTCTCCCGCCTGCTGAAAGAGGCGGTCGACCGAGGAGTGGTCCGCACCGTGGTCGTGTCTCCGGAAGGTGTGCACGCCGAGCTCGAAGAAGCCCTCGTGGCACGGTACGGCCTGCGGGACGCCGTCGTGGTCGAGGTCGAGGGGTCGGGAGCAGACGTCATCCCCGCGCTCGCCGCAGCCACCGCCACCTACCTCGACGCCACCCTCAAGGGCGAAGACGTCATCGGCGTCTCCTCCTGGAGCGCCACCCTGCTTGAGTCCGTGAAGGTGATGCGGGCCAGGACCTCCTCCGGGGCGCGAGAAGTGGTACAAATCGTCGGCGGTTCGGGCAGCCCCGAAGTACAGCTGCACGCAACGCGGTTGACGAGCCGACTGGCGGAACTGACCGGCGCACGACCGGTGTTCGCCCCGTCCGCCGCGCTGGTCGGCAGCCGGGAGCTGAGGGTCCTGCTGTCGCGGGAGCCGGCGATGGCGGACGTGATGCGGGCGTGGTCGCGTCTCACCCTGGCCCTGCTGGGCATCGGCAGCCTCGATCCCTCGCCCTTGCTGCGACGCTCGGGCAACGCCATCACCGCCGAGGACCAGCGGGCACTCAAGAAGCTCGGAGCCGTGGGCGACGTCTGCGCCCGGTACTTCGACGCCGACGGGAACTCCGTCGACGCTCCCTTCAACGACCGCCTCATCGGCATCGAACCGGACCAGCTCCGCGCCGTGGAACGCCGCATCGCGGTGGCCGGAGGAATGGACAAGGTAGCGGCGATCCGCGGTGCGGTGCGCGGCAGGTGGATCAACATCCTGGTCACCGACGTCGACGTCGCCCGAGAACTGCTGAACGACTGACCCCCGCACAAGGGGTTTTCACCCACTGACAACGGCCTGGCCGGTCAGCGACGGCCAACCGTGCGCAAGCAGCCGATCCGCCGATAGTGGGTGCCCCACTCTCAAGCAGTGACCGATATATGGAGGTATCCGATGACATTCCGCGTCCCGATCAGCACCACACGCTCTCCCAGATCCTCCCGCCTCGCCCGCATGCTCGTCGTGAGCACGGCCGCTCTCGGCCTCACCCTGCCGATGACACAGCCCGGCTCGGCGGCGGGCGCCGGCACACCCGCGGCGGACAAGGACCGGCAGGGACGAACCGGCGGCCACGCCACGACTCCGTCAGCCGCACCCCGCACGATAGTGACGACCGACCCGGAACTGGACGACCTGAACTCGATGCTGCGCATGCTGCTGTACAGCAACGAGATCGACATCGCCGGCCTGGTCTACTCGTCCAGCCAGCACCACCACCAGGGCGACGCGAGCCGTGGCGTGGAGCCGCACCGCTGGCCCGCGCCCGGTGCCCGGCTGCACATCGACGAGGCCGTCGACGCCTACGCCAAGGTGTACAGGAATCTGGTCCGCCACGACTCGCGTTACCCCTCTCCCTCCCGTCTGCGCTCGCTGATCGCGACGGGCAACGTCAGCGACGAGGGCGACATGGCCGCGGACACGAAGGGTTCCGACCTCATCAGGAAGGTCCTGCTGGACGACAGGCCAGGACAGGTGTTCCTACAGGCCTGGGGCGGGCCCAACACCATCGCCCGCGCCCTCAAGTCGATCCAGGACCAGTACCAGGGCACTCCGCGGTGGCGCGCCGTCTACAAGAAGATCGTGAACAAGGCGGTCATCACCAGCTTCGGTCAACAGGACTCCACGTTCGAGGACTACATCAAGCCCAACTGGCCGGACATCCAGAACCGCGAAGTGGCCACATCCGTCTGGGGCTACGGTTCCCGCGGCGTCGTACGCCCCGAGGACTCGGTCTACCACTCCGCCGAGTGGACCGGAGCCAACGTCTCCGGCAGGGGGCCGATCGGTTCCTCCTACCGCGTCTGGGGCGACGGCAAGCAGATGGCAGCCGGTTTCGACGACGAGGACTACTTCGGCCTGTCCGGCTACACGGCCGAGGAACTGAGAGCGATGGGGTATCTGGTCTGGACGCCGCCGCAACCGAAGGGATCGTGGATCTCCGAAGGAGACTCCTCCAACTTCGCGCTCCTCGTCGACAACGGACTGCGCAGTTACCAGCACCCCGGCTGGGGCGGCTGGGGCGGCCGGCAGACCGTCGACCCCGTCGACCCCCACCGGTGGTCCAACCGGAACGCAAAGGATGCCGACGAGACGGGCGCGACACCCCGCGACTACCCGGCCGCGCGCTGGTTCTCCGCCATCCAGAACGACTTCGCCGCCCGGCTCGACTGGAGTGTCAGCAAGTTCGCCGACGCGAACCACGCCCCCCGAGTCCGCGTGCCCCAGGGCTTGGACATCAGCCGCCGTGCCGGGCGGACAGTCGAGCTCACGGCCCGAACCGCCGACCCCGACGGCGACACCGTCACCCGCACATGGTGGCAGTACCGGGAGGCCGGAACCTACCCGGGCACCGTCGGCATCCAGCACACGAGTACCGGTACGGTGCGGGTGGATATTCCCGCGGACGCCCGGCCCGGCCAGACCATCCACCTCATCGTCGAGGCCGAAGACAACGGCACGCCGGCCCTCACCAGTTACCAGAGGGTCGTCATTACCGTCACCTGACCCGGTCACAGATGGAAGGGAAGTCCCGGAGATGCCGCCGCACCCCGTCTGACCCGCCAAGCGGCAGGTCAGACGGGGTGCGGCGGCATCCTTGTATCAAATGTCCCGGAAGATCTCGATCTGCGCCCCCACCGAGTTCAGCCGCTCCGCCAGGTCCTCGTAACCCCGGTTGATCACATAGACGTTGCGCAGCACCGACGTGCCCTCCGCCGCCATCATCGCCAGCAGCACGACCACCGCGGGCCGCAGTGCCGGCGGGCACATCATCTCCGCCGCGCGCCAGCGGGTCGGGCCCTCCACCAGGACCCGGTGGGGGTCGAGGAGTTGGAGCCGGCCGCCGAGGCGGTTGAGGTCCGTCAGATAGATCGCGCGGTTGTCGTAGACCCAGTCGTGGATGAGGGTCTTGCCCTGGGCGACGGCGGCGATGGCCGCGAAGAACGGGACGTTGTCGATGTTCAGGCCCGGGAACGGCATCGGGTGGATCTTGTCGATCGGCGCCTCCAGCTTCGAGGGGCGTACGGTCAGATCCACCAGCCGGGTACGGCCGTTGTCCGCCGGGTACTCCGGCGTACGGTCGTGGTCCAGGCCCATCTCCTCCAGCACCGCGAGCTCGATCTCCAGGAACTCGATCGGCACCCGGCGGATCGTCAGCTCGGACTCGGTGACCACCGCGGCGGCGATCAGGCTCATCGCCTCGACCGGATCCTCGGAGGGGGAGTAGTCCACATCGGTGTCGATGCTCGGCACGCCGTGCACGGTGAGCGTGGTGGTGCCGACGCCCTCGACCCGTACCCCGAGCGCGTCCAGGAAGAAGCAGAGGTCCTGGACCATGTAGTTCGACGACGCGTTACGGATGACGGTGACGCCGTCGTGCCGGGCGGCGGCCAGCAGCGCGTTCTCGGTGACCGTGTCGCCGCGCTCGGTCAGCACGATGGGCCGGTCCGGCGACGTCGAGCGGTCGACCACCGCGTGGTACAGCCCCTCCGTCGCCGTGATGTCCAGGCCGAAGCGGCGCAGCGCGATCATGTGCGGCTCGATGGTGCGCGTACCGAGGTCGCAGCCGCCCGCGTACGGCAGCAGGAAGTTGTCCATACGGTGCAGGAGCGGACCGAGGAACATGATGATCGAGCGGGTACGGCGCGCGGCCTCCGCGTCCATGGCCGCCATGTCCAGTTCCGCCGGCGGCACGATCTCCAGGTCCATGCCGTCGTTGATCCAGCGGGTGCGTACACCGATGGAGTTGAGCACTTCGAGGAGCCGGTAGACCTCCTCGATACGCGCCACCCGCCGCAGGACCGTACGCCCCTTGTTGAGCAGCGAACCGCAGAGCAGCGCCACGCAGGCGTTCTTGCTCGTCTTGACGTCGATGGAGCCGGAGAGCCGGCGTCCGCCGACGACCCGCAGGTGCATCGGCCCGGCGTATCCGAGGGAAACAATCTCGCTGTCGAGCGCCTCACCGATGCGCGCGATCATCTCAAGGCTGATGTTCTGGTTGCCGCGCTCGATGCGGTTTACGGCGCTCTGACTGGTGGCCAGCGCATCCGCGAGCTGGGTCTGTGTCCAGCCTCTGTGCTGACGGGCGTCACGGATGAGCTTGCCGATACGTACGAGGTAGTCGTCTGCCATGGCGACAGGCTATCTCATATGTGAGATGAGGGCGTTGCTGAGATACGCCATTCGTGCGAGCGGACGGGGACTGCGCGCGCGAGGCGCGCGCACGCACGTCGTGAACGCGTCTCGTGGACCATCATGGCCCGGGTCGCGCGTTTCGGCGAGTGAGGTACGGCCGTGCGGGACCGATGTCGAATTCGGCGTCCGCCGATCGACGTCCTCATGACAGGCCCCTATGAAGAAGCGCAACTCCGGAAAAGTTGAAGGAGCACCCCCATGACGGTCACCGTCACCGCCGACATGACCATGTCGCTCGACGGCTACATCGCCGGCACCGAACACAGCGTCGCCAACCCCGGAGGCCACGGCGCCGACCGGATCGGCGGCTGGATCCACGCCCAGTCCAGCTGGCGCGAGCGCGCCGGCATCGGCGGCGGTGAGGACGACCAGGACTCCGAGATCATGCGCGAGTGGTTCGAGGCGACCGGCGCCGTCGTCATGGGGCGGCTCATGTACGACTCCGGGGTGGAGTTCTGGGGCGACAACCCGCCCTTCCGCGCCCCGGTCTTCGTCCTCACCAACCGGCCCGCGCCCACCCTCCTCAAGGAGGGCGGCACGACCTTCACCTTCGTCACCGACGGCATCCACAGCGCGCTCGACCAGGCCAAGGCCGCGGCCGGCGGCCGTAACGTCGACATCGCGGGCGGCGCAGACACGGTCCAGCAGTATCTGAAGGCCCGCCTCGTCGACGAGCTCCAACTGCATGTGATCCCCGTGCTGCTCGGCGCCGGTCTGAGGCTCTTCGACAACCTCGGTCTCGGCTCGCACGACCTCGAACCGGTCCGCGTGGTCGACACCCCCGGCGCCACCCACCTCAAGTACCGGATCCTCAAGTAGCGGGCCGCCAGGCGGTGGCGGGCCGAAAGCGCCGGGTTCGCGCCTTCGGTGCGCTCCGACACGATCTCCCGCTTCGGCACAAACCCCTCGCTTTCGCTGCCCCCGGAACGGTAGAACGACAGAATCACCCCCCACATCGACAACATCGTGGTGAGTCATGGACGTGCTCAGCACCGCCGGAGTAGCGGCGGGAGAACGACTGGACTTCTGGCGTGAAGTGAGTTCGAAGCTCTGGGTGCCCTACGAGCTGCGCTGCGAAAGGGAGTTGGAGAGCCAGTTCCGGGCGCACGTGGGCACCGCCGAGTTCGGTCCGGTGCAGGCGGCGCTGATGACGGCCATGCGGCACAGCGTTCACCGTACGCCCAAGCTCATCCGCCAGTCCGACCCCGAGGTCTTCAAGCTGGGCTGTCTCCAGAGCGGTGGCGGCGTGATGACGCAGGGCGACCGGTGTGCGGAGTTCGGGGTGGGGGATCTGATCCTCTTCGACACCTCGCGCCCCTACCTGGCCGGATTCCAGCCGGGTACTCCGATGAGCCGGCTGCTGCTCCTGCGCTTCCCTCGCTCGTTGCTGCCGTTGCCACACCGGGACCTGCGGAGTCTGAGCGCGACCCGTATTCCAGGAGCCCGGGGCATCGGTGCGCTGACCTCACAGTTCATGCTCCAACTCGCCCGGCATTTCGACGAACTCAGTCCGTCCGACGCCGCCCGGCTGACCACCCTGACGCTCGACGTGCTGATCGCGGCGCTGGCCGACGCGCTGGACACCGGGAGCGCCGTGCCGGCCCACACCAGACGGCGAGCGCTCATGGCGCGGATCCACGCGTTCATCCGGGACAACCTGGGCGACGCGCGGCTGACCCCGGACACGATCGCCGCCGCGCACCACATCTCCCTGCGGTATCTGCACAAGCTGTTCCAGCAGGACGGCCACACCGTCGCCGGATGGGTCCGCGAGCGCCGCCTGGAGCAGTGCCGGCGCGACCTCGCCGACCCCCGGCTGGCAGCCAGCCCGATCAACGCCATCGCGGCCCGGTGGGGCTTCACCAGCCCCGCGCATTTCAGCCAGGCGTTCCGGGGCGCGTACGGCGTCCCGCCGCGCCAGTACCGCGCGCAGTGCGCGACCGTCCCGACTGTGCGCGCTCACTAAAGACGTGTGCGCGCACCCGTAACGACAGCACCCCGCCGCCGCGTGCACCCTCGTCGAGGAAGGAACGAGGCCCGATCGAGGGGAGGGCTCCCGTGCCGGGAGTACCGGGGGTACGCAGCCGTACGGTCATCTCACTGTGCGCGGTCGCGGCGACCGCGGCGGTGGCGACGATCGCCTACGCGGGCGGTGACGGCGTCCGGGCGGCCGAGGACGGCCGGCACCCGAGCTCCCGGCCCCCCGCGCTGACCTGGCAGCAGGAGTTACGCGTCGCCGACGCGAAGCAGCGCCTGACGAGCCGGTGCATGAACCGGCACGGCTTCACCTACTGGGAGGACCGGAGCCTGACACTCCAGGAGAGCCGCCCGGTGCGCTACGTGCAGGACGACGTGGCGTGGGCCCGCGCCCACGGGTACGGGGGCCGGATCGACGCCAAGGGCGGGCGTATCCACGAGGCCAACCCCAACGGCACCTACCGGCAAGGGCTTTCGGCCACCCGGCGCGCCGCGTTCGACATCGCGCTCGACGGCGGCGACGGTGCCCGCGTGCTCGTGGCGAAGCTGCCGGGCGGCGGGGAGATCCGCAAGCTCCTCGGCGGCTGTACGGAGGAGGCCGAGCGCGAGCTGTACGGCGACCCGGCCGAATGGTTCCGTACGAGCAAGACCGCCATGGGCCTCAACTCCCTCTACGCCGCTGAGCTCATGAAGGACCGCCGGCTCACCGCGTCGGTACGGGCCTGGGCCCGGTGCATGAAGAGCGCGGGACAGCCGTACGAGGACCCCCAGGCGGCGCGCGACGCAGTCAGGGCCAACACCGGCAGGCTGGGCGCGGGCCGCGCCGACGAGGCCTTCGCCGCCGAACGGAGGACCGCCGTCGCGGACGCGACCTGCGCCCGCGAAACCTCCCTGCGGGCCGTGGCCAAGGCCCGGGAGACGTACTACCAGGACCGCTTGCGCGACCGGTTCGGCGAGGCGGTCGACACCTACCGGCACCTCGGCCGGCGCGCGTACGACCGGGCGGTGCGCGTCGTCCCGGAGCGCACCTGACCACCAAGGCACCACCAGCACCGCAGTACACCATCACCGCATCACCAACGAGGGGAATCCACCATGCGTAAATTCATCGTCGCGGCAGCGCTCACCGGCCTCACCGCCCTGGGCATCGCCGCACCGGCCACCACCGCCCACGCGGCCGAGAGCACCGTCGCCGGCCCCGGCTGCGACGACAAGTGGGGCGCACGCGACGGTTACATGTACGCCTGGCAGAACCTGGACTGCAGTGGCACCCTGCTGATCCGCACCGCCGGGAACAGCACCTACTGGGGAGCGTCCGCCACCGACAAGGCGACCTCCGTCATGAACCGCGGCTTCCTGGGCGGCAGGGACATCGTCAAGTTCTACGAGGACATCGACTACAAGGGCGGCCACACCTGCCTGTACCCGGAGGAGCTGTACGCCGACGACGTGACCGACAACTACTTCCACAACGGTTACGGGGTCAACGACCGCATCACCTCGCACCAGTGGGTGACGGCGGCCTCCTGCTCGGGTTCCGGGGTGCTGACCTGACGGATCAGGCCGCGGGCGGCCCGGGACCACCCCGGGC
>NZ_JBHXRX010000105.1:0-17532 GCF_042714995.1 Streptomyces sp. NPDC058665 | reverse complement strand
GGTGCGGCCCCCGGGCCCTGCGGGCCGGGTTGGGTTGTTTGCCGCTGCGCGGCGGGCCCTGGACCCCTCAGGCCCCACGGCCCTGCGGGCCGGGCGGCCGGGTTCGCCGCTGTGTGGCGGGGTGTTCGGCTCGCGGGCCGGGTGCGGCCCCCGGGCCTCGCGGCCGGGGTTGTTTGCCGCTGCGCGGCCGGACCCCCCAGGCCCCACGGCCCTGCGGGCCGGGCGGGCGGGTTCGCCGCTGTGTGGCGGGGTGTTCGGCTTGCGGGCCGGGTGCGGCCCCCGGGCCTTGCGGCCGGGGTTGTTTGCCGCTGCGCGGCGGGGCCCCTGGACCCCTCAGGCCCCACGGCCCTGCGGGCCGGGCGGGCGGGTTCGCCGTTGTGTGGCGGGGTGTTCGGCTTGCGGGCCGGGTGCGGGCCCCGGGCCTTGCGGCCGGGCGTTCGGCCTGGCGGGCTGGAGAGACCGGGCCTGCCGCTGTGCGGCGGGTCGTTGGGCCTGCTGGCCGGGTGCGGCCCCCGGGCCCTGCGGGCCGGGGTGGGTTGATTGCCGCTGTGGGGCTGGGCGTTCGGCCTGGCGGGCCAGGGTGGGGTCGCCGCTGTGCGGCGGGGTGTGCGGCTTGCGGGCCGGGGCGGCGCGGTTAGCCGCTGCCCGGCTGCCAGCCTGGGTCCCGGGCCTCGGTAGCCATCGGTCCCCCGGCCCGGCCCGCAGGGCCGAGGGCCCTGGGGGGCCGGGGGCCCCGCCCCCGGTTTCGGGAAGGGGCGGGGTTGGGGGAAAGCACCCCCGGGGTCAGGCCTTGCGGAGGTGGAACGTGAGGGAGAGACCCTCGTCCGTGAACGGGGGGCCGAAACTCGCGTCCGGTGGTGCCGGGGTGAAGTCGAGCGCCAGGACCTCGTCCGAGATCAGCGACGCGTGCGTCGACAGTGCCGTCCGGGTCTCCTCCGTCGTCGTCGACCAGCGGACCGCGATACGGTCCGCGACATCCAGGCCGCTGTTCTTGCGCGCCTCCTGGATCAGCCGGATCGCGTCGCGCGCCAGGCCCGCCAGGCGGAGTTCCGGGGTGATCTCCAGGTCCAGCGCCACCGTCGCGCCCGAGTCGGACGCGACCGACCAGCCCTCGCGGGGCGTCTCCGTGATGATCACCTCGTCCGGTGCCAGCGAGACCGGTTCGCCGTCGACCGTGACCGACGCCGTCCCCTCACGCAGCGCCGCGGACAGCGCCGCAGCGTCCGCGTCCGCGACCGCCTTCGCCACCGCCTGGACACCCTTGCCGAATCGCTTGCCCAGCGCCCGGAAGTTCGCCTTCGCCGTCGTGTCGACCAACGAGCCGCCGACCTCCGAAAGCGCCGCCAGCGACGAGACGTTCAGCTCGTCGGTGATCTGCGCCCGCAGCTCCGGCGACAGCGTCTCGAAGCCCGCCGCCGCGACCAGCGCCCGCGACAGCGGCTGGCGCGTCTTGACGCCCGACTCCGCCCGCGTCGCGCGGCCCAGCTCCACCAGCCGCCGTACCAGCGCCATTTGGCGCGACAGCGCGGGGTCGACCGCCGACAGGTCCGCCTCCGGCCAGGACGACAGATGCACCGACTCCGGTGCCCCGGGCGTGACCGGTACGACCAGGTCCTGCCAGACCCGCTCGGTGATGAACGGGGTGAGCGGCGCCATCAGACGCGTCACCGTCTCGACCACCTCGTGCAGCGTCCGCAGCGCCGACTTGTCGCCCTGCCAGAAGCGGCGGCGTGAGCGGCGTACGTACCAGTTGGACAGGTCGTCGACGAACGCCGACAGCAGCTTGCCGACCCGCTGGGTGTCGTACGCGTCCATCGCCTTCGTGCTCTGGTCCACCAGCGCGTGCAGCTCGCTCAGCAGCCAGCGGTCCAGTACGGACCGCTCCGCCGGCGCCGGGTCGGCCGCGGACGGCGACCAGCCGGACGTGCGCGCGTACAGCGCCTGAAAGGCGACCGTGTTCCAGTACGTCAGCAGCGTCTTGCGGACGACCTCCTGGATCGTCGAGTCACCGACCCGCCGCGCCGCCCACGGCGACCCGCCCGCCGCCATGAACCAACGCACCGCGTCCGCCCCGTGCTTGTCCATCAGCGGGATCGGCTCCAGGGTGTTGCCCAGGTGCTTGGACATCTTCCGGCCGTCCTCGGCGAGGATGTGCCCGAGGCAGACCACGTTCTCGTAGCTCGACTTGTCGAAGACGAGGGTGCCCACGGCCATCAGCGTGTAGAACCACCCGCGCGTCTGGTCGATGGCCTCCGAGATGAACTGCGCCGGGTAGCGCTTCTCGAAGAGGTCCTTGTTCCGGTGCGGGTACCCCCACTGCGCGAACGGCATCGAACCGGAGTCGTACCAGGCGTCGATGACCTCGGGCACGCGCGTCGCGCTCTCCCCGCACGTCGGGCAGGGGAACGTCACCGCGTCGATGAACGGGCGGTGCGGGTCGAGCGACGACTGGTCCTCGCCGCTCAGCTCGGTCAGTTCGGCGCGTGAGCCCACGCAGGTGAGGTGCCCCTCCTCGCACTGCCAGATGGGCAGCGGCGTGCCCCAGTACCGGTTGCGGGACAGGGACCAGTCGACGTTGTTGTCCAGCCAGTCGCCGTAGCGGCCGTGCTTGACCGAGTCCGGGAACCAGTTGGTCTTCTCGTTCTCCGCGAGGAGGCGGTCCTTGACGGCGGTTGTACGGATGTACCAGGACGGCTGCGCGTAGTAGAGGAGGGCCGTGTGGCAGCGCCAGCAGTGCGGATAGCTGTGCTCGTACGGCACATGACGCAGCAGCAGCCCGCGCGCGTCCAGGTCCGCGGTGAGCGCCTCGTCCGCCTTCTTGAAGAAGACACCGCCGACGAGCGGTACCTCCGGCTCGAACGTGCCGTCGGGACGCACCGGGTTGACCACCGGCAGGCCGTACGCCTTGCAGACCACCAGGTCGTCGGCGCCGAACGCGGGGGACTGGTGGACCAGACCCGTACCGTCCTCGGTCGTCACGTACTCCGCGTTGACGACGTAGTGCGCCTCGGTGCCCTCGGGGAAGTCGATGAGCGAGAACGGACGCTCGTACGTCCACCGCTCCATCTCCCGGCCGGTGAACCGCTCGCCCGTCAGCTCCCAGCCCTCGTCGCCGAGCGCCTTCTCCACCAGCGGTTCGGCGACGACGAGCTTCTCGGTGCCGTTCGTCGCGACGACGTAGGTGACATCGGGGTGCGCGGCGACCGCGGTGTTGGACACCAGCGTCCAGGGCGTGGTAGTCCACACGAGCAGCGCCGCCTCGCCCGCGAGCGGGCCCGAGGTCAGCGGGAAGCGGACGAAGACGGACGGGTCGACGATCGTCTCGTAGCCCTGGGCGAGCTCGTGGTCCGACAGGCTCGTCTGGTCGCGCGGGCACCAGGGGGCGACGCGGTGGTCCTGGACGAGCAGCCCTTTGTTGAAGATCTCCTTCAGCGACCACCAGACGGATTCGATGTACTCCGGGTTCATCGTCTGGTACGCGTCGTCCAGATCGACCCAGTACCCCATGCGGGTCGTCAGCTCGGCGAAGGCGTCCGTGTGCCGGGTCACGGACTCGCGGCACTTGTCGTTGAACTCCGCGATGCCGTACTTCTCGATGTCCTGCTTGCCGGTGAAGCCCAGCTCCTTCTCGACGGCGATCTCCACGGGCAGGCCGTGACAGTCCCAGCCGGCCTTGCGCGCGACGTGGTAGCCGCGCATCGTACGGAAGCGCGGGAAGACGTCCTTGAAGACGCGGGCCTCGATGTGGTGCGCGCCGGGCATGCCGTTCGCCGTCGGCGGGCCTTCGTAGAAGACCCACTCGGGGCGGCCCTCCGACCGCTCCAGGCTCTTGTCGAAGACCTTGTTCTCGCGCCAGAAGGCGAGCACGGCGTGCTCCAGCGCGGGCAGGTCGACCTGGGCGGGCACCTGGCTGTACTGCGGTGGCGTCATGGACGAAACTCCTCCAACGGAACTGCGGCATCTCCGTCGGAGGGACGAGAGCCTGCGGCTCCCGCGGTACCACCCTCCTTGGCCCCGGGCGTGGCCGCCCTCGGCCCCCTCATTGGGGTCGCGCTGCCGGGTCTACGGCCCCGCGTACTGCCAGGGCTTTCTTCCGGCGGCTCCGGGGTGATGCTTCACTCCGCGCTCTGCCCCCGGGCTCGCACCGTCCCCGGGTCGCTCATGGCCGCTCTCGGAGCTACTCGTCCCCATCCACGCCTCTCGCTCGGCCCATTGTAAGGCCCCGACGGTGACCCGAATGGTCCGGCGGGCCGAGTGGACTTCCCGGAGTGGCCCGTGCGGCGGATTACCCGGCGGGGAGCTGGGCACAACGGATGGAGGCTCGCCTTGTCACCGGCGGAGGCGGGTCCCACCGGCGGCGTGCCCCGTTGCCGCGTGGCTGGTGTCGATTTATCGTCCCAGCACGACTCGCGTGCAAGATCACAAAATGTGAAGGGGCCGCGGCCATGGTGGCGAAAAAGACCGCCGCGAAGAAGACAGCGGCCAAGAAAGCGGCTGTGAAGAAGTCAGCGGCCGAGAAGGCGGCTGCCAAGAAGACGTCGGCGACCGAGGCACCGGAGCGAGAGACACCGGCGACGCACGCACCGGACGCGGAGGAGACCGCCGCTTCCGAGCCGGAGCACCAGGCACCTGCGAAGAAGACCGCGGCCAGGAAGACGGCGCCTCCTGAGAAGGCCGCCGCCAAGAAGGCCGCGAAAGAGGCCGCGTCCGCGGCCGAGGGGGCGGCCGAGGCCGCGGAACAGACGGGAGCCAAGACGGTGGCAGCGAAGAAGACAGCGGGCAAGGGATCGGCGGCCCCGGGCGCCACGGCGACCGCGGTGCCCCCGGTGCGCGGCACCACACCGGCCGGGGAGCTCCCCGTACGGCCCGGCGAGGACCCGTGGACGGAGGAGGAGGTCGCCGAGGCGCGGACCGGTCTGGAGAGCGAGGCGGCCCGGCTGAACGCCGAGATCTCCTCGTCCGAGCAGGCGCTCGCCGGTCTGATGCGGGACTCCGGCGACGGCGCGGGGGACGACGACGCCGACACCGGCACCAAGAACATCACCCGCGAGCACGAGATGTCCCTCGCCGCGAACGCGCGCGAGATGGTGGAGCAGACGGAGCGGGCGCTGCTGCGCCTCGACGCCGGTACGTACGGCCTCTGCGAGGTCTGCGGGAAGCCGATCGGCAAGGCCAGGATGCAGGCGTTCCCGCGGGCCACGCTGTGTGTCGAGGACAAGCAGAAGCAGGAACGGCGCGGCTGAGGCCGTACGTGGGTGCCGTACCCTCGACCCTAATCGGGATCTAACTTGAGGGACTCACGTGGCAGAGGCGGAGCGCGTCATCGGTACGCCGGATCTTGACGACGAGGGCGCGGCTCCCGCCGTTCCGGTCAGGGGAAAGCGCAAGATCGTCGCGCTCTTCTCCGTGGCATTGGTCGCCTATCTGCTCGACCTCGGCAGCAAGATGCTCGTGGTGGCGAGGCTGGAGCATCACGATCCGATCAATGTCGTCGGCGATCTGCTGAAGTTCGAGGCGGTGCGCAACGCGGGCGCGGCCTTCGGTATTGGCGAGGCGTACACCGTCTTCTTCACGTTCGTCGCGGCGACCGTGATCGTGGTGATCGCGCGGCTGGCCCGCAAGCTCTACAGCGGGCCGTGGGCCGTGGCGCTCGGTCTGCTGCTCGGTGGGGCGCTCGGCAATCTCACCGACCGGATCTTCCGTGAGCCCGGAGTGTTCAAGGGCGCCGTGGTCGACTTCATCGCGCCGGCGAACTTCGCGGTGTTCAATCTCGCCGACTCCGCGATCGTGTGCGGCGGCTTCCTGATCGTGATCCTCTCCTTCCGGGGGCTCGACCCCGACGGGACCGTCCACCGCGACTGAGGCCGGGGCGCTCCGGCCCGGAACCGAGGCTCCGTCCCGGGGCCCGGGAGGCCGTCCGTGGGCGGCCGGGCCGTGCGGGCAAGGCATACTCGACGGGTGAGCACCGTTCCCGATATCCGCACCCTGCCCGTTCCCGACGGCCTCGAAGGTGAGCGCGTCGACGCCGCCATCGCCCGCATGTTCGGGTTTTCCCGTACGAAGGCGGCCGAGCTGGCCGCCGCCGGCAAGGTGCAGGTCGACGGCGCTGTGGTCGCCAAGTCCGAACGGGTCCGCGGCGGCGCCTGGCTGGAGGTCGAGATGCCCGCGCCCGCCGCCCCGGTGCGTGTGGTGGCCGAGCCGGTCGAGGGCATGGAGATCGTGTACGACGACGACGACATCGTCGTGGTCGTCAAGCCCGTCGGCGTGGCAGCGCACCCGAGCCCCGGCTGGACGGGCACGACCGTCATCGGCGGGCTCGCCGCGGCCGGTTACCGCGTCTCGACGTCCGGCGCCGCCGAGCGGCAGGGCGTTGTGCACCGGCTGGATGTCGGCACCTCCGGGCTGATGGCCGTGGCCAAGTCGGAGCGCGCGTACACCTCGCTCAAGGCGCAGTTCAAGGAGCGGACCGTCGACAAGCGCTACCACGCGCTGGTGCAGGGGCATCCGGACCCGATGAGCGGGACCATCGACGCCCCGATCGGGCGGCACCCGAACCATGACTACAAGTTCGCCGTGACCGCCGAGGGCAAGCCCTCCGTCACGCACTACGACCTGATCGAGGCCTTCCGGTCCGCCTCGCTGCTGGACATCAAGCTGGAGACGGGCCGCACGCACCAGATCCGGGTGCACATGGCGGCCCACCGCCACCCGTGCGTGGGCGACCTGACGTACGGCGCCGACCCGACGCTGGCCAAGCGGCTGGGGCTGACCCGGCAGTGGCTGCACGCGATGAGGCTGGGCTTCGAGCATCCGTCGGACGGCCGGTGGGTGGAGTTCGAGAGCACGTACCCGGACGATCTGCAGAACGCGCTGGACAAGGTCCGCGCCGAGAGCAACGTATGACCCTGGGGGATGTCACCGCCGCGGCCGGAGCCGCCGCGGGCCTCGGCGGTCTGGCGTACGAGATTCGGTCCGCGGCCGGCGCGGCCGACCGCGAGGCGTGTTTCGCGGTCCGCAGACAGGTGTTCGTCGCGGAGCAACAGGTGCCCGATGACCTGGAGTTCGACTACCACGACGCTCTCGGCGCCGCCGCCGCGCATGTGCTCGCGGTGCGGGACGACGGGGTGCCGCTCGGCACGTCGAGGCTGCTGTACGGGCCGGAGGCGGCGGACCGGACCGACGGCGATCCCACGGTCGGCTCGCTCGGCCGGCTCGCGGTGGTGAAGGAGGCGCGGGGCCTGCGGGTCGGTGTCGCGCTGGTGAGGGCCGTGGAGGACCTGGCGCGCGAGCGCGGGTTGCTCGTGGTGGATCTGCACGCGCAGACGCGTGCGCTGGGGTTCTACGAGCGGCTGGGTTACGAGGCGTACGGCCCGGAGTACGAGTCCGTGGGGATCCCGCACCGCGGGATGCGCCGCGCGCTGTAGCGGGGGTGCCGGGCCTGTGAGGTGAGCGTGGGCGCGGTCCGCGCGGCAATCGTTAGGAAACTTTCCCAACACTCTTGACGGTGATTGGAAACAACCTTAACTTTCACTCACTTGCTGTCATGCCTCTGACAGTCGATCTCCCGCACCGGACCCCACCCGAAGGGAGCACCACCCCATGTCCCAGCACCCCGTCCCCCACACCCGAGCACGGCGCGGTCGCCGAGCGCTCCTCGCCCTGTCCGCGCTCGGCATCATGACCGCCATGCTGTCCCCCATGAGAGCCGGCGCCGCCACCACGAACACAGGCACCGCCCCCGCGTCCGCCGCGGGTGTGGCCTCGCCCATCAGCGACAACGGCCGGCTCAAGGTCTGTGGCACCCGCCTCTGCAACAGCCAGGGCCAGGCCGTCCAGTTGCGCGGCATGAGCACGCACGGGACCCAGTGGTACTCCCAGTGCGTCACCGACGGCTCGCTCGATGTCCTCGCCAACGAGTGGCGGGCCGATGTGCTGCGCGTCTCCACGTACGTACAGGAGGGCGGCTACGAGACCGACCCCCAGCGATTCACCTCCCTCGCCCAGAAGTTCGTGGACGGCGCGAACCAGCGCGGGATGTACGCGGTCATCGACTGGCACATGCTCAGCCCCGGCGACCCCAACTTCAACCTGGAGCGGGCGAAGACCTTCTTCACCGCGATGGCGAAGAAGTACAAGGACAGCCCCGGTGTCCTCTACGAGATCGCCAACGAGCCGTCCGACGTGAGCTGGGCGACCGTCAAGTCGTACGCCGAGAAGATCATTCCGGTCATCCGGGCGCAGGACCCCGACGCCGTCGTCCTCGTCGGCACGCGCGCCTGGTCCTCGTTCGGCGTCTCCGACGGCGCCGACGAGAAGGAGGTCGTGAACAACCCCGTCAACGCCTCCAACATCATGTACACGTTCCACTTCTACGCCGCGTCGCACCGGGACGAGTACCTGGCCGCGCTCGACCGGGCGTCGGACCGACTGCCCGTCTTCGTCACCGAGTTCGGCACCCAGAACTACGCGGGCGAGGGCGCCAACGACTTCGGCCAGTCGCAGCGCTTCCTCGACCTGATGAAGCGGAAGAACATCTCCTGGACCAACTGGAACTACTCCGACGACCACCGCTCCGGAGCCGTCTTCAAGGAAGGCTCCTGCAACGCCGGCAACTTCTCGGGTACCGGTGTGCTCAAGGAGGCCGGGGTCTGGATCCGCGACCGGATCCGCGAGTAGCGACGGCCGCGCGCGGGTGAAGCCCGCGCGCACCGCCGGAACGTCTCCTCGCGGCCCGTAAGCGGGCCGCGAGGAGCACCGCGTCGCCACAGCCTCGCCGGCTTCGGAGTCCACGCGTGGCAGGGTTGAGAGGCCTTGATCGTCAGGGCTCACGACTCCGGAGGGCGCACCGTGGCCCAGTTGGCGCTGCTGCTCGTGCTGTTGCTGGGCGCCGTGGTGACGGTGCCGCTGGGGGAGCGGCTCAACCTGCCGCCGCCCGTGCTGATGACCATCTTCGGGATCGTCCTGGCGCTGCTGCCCTTCGTACCGAACGTCGACGTGCCGCCGGACCTCATCCTCCCGCTTCTGCTGCCGCCCCTGCTCTACGCGGCCGTACAGCGCACCTCCTGGCGGCAGTTCACCGCCAACGTGCGGCCGATCCTGCTGCTCGCCGTGGCGCTGGTCCTCGTCACCATGGCGACGGTGGCGAGCGTGGCCAACTCCGTCGTCCCCGGAGTGCCGATCGCCGCCGCGTTCGTCCTCGGCGCACTCGTCGCGCCGCCGGACCCGGTCGCCGCGACCGCCGTCGCCGGCTCGCTCGGACTGCCCCGGAGGCTCGTCTCCATCCTGGAGGGCGAGGGGCTGTTCAACGACGTCACCGCGATCGTGCTCTACCACGTGGCCATCGGCGCGGTGGTCGGCGGCAGCTTCTCCTGGCCGGGGGCGGCCGGGACGCTCGTGCTCTCCGCCGTCGTCGCGATCGCCGTGGGAGTGGCCCTCGGGTGGCTCTCCAACAAGCTCATGGCGCTGCTCGGCGACGCGCCCCTCCAGGTCGGTCTCACCCTCCTGGTGCCCTTCGTCAGCTATGTCATCGCCGAGGAACTGCACGGCTCCGGTGTCCTCGCCGTCCTGACCACCGCCCTCTTCCTCGCCGAGCACTCCGCCGACGCCGACGACGTGATGGGACGGCTGGCCGGGAACACCTTCTGGGAGATCATCGACATCCTCGTCACCGGCATCGCCTTCGGCCTCGTCGGGCTCGAACTCCACAACGCCCTCGGTGCGGCCGAGGGCCACACGGGGCAGATGCTCGCCTGGTCGGGCGCCGTCGTCGGGGTCGTGGTCCTCGTACGGCTGGTGTGGCTGCTCCCGGCGGTGTGGGTCACCAAACGGCTGCACAAACTCCGGGACTACGACGAGGAGATCCCGGTCAGCTGGCGGGAGACCGTCGTCATGTGGTGGGCCGGGATGCGCGGGGTGGCCTCGGTCGCGCTGGCGCTGGCCATCCCGCTGGAGACCGACGACGGGTCACCCTTCCCCGGCCGCGACACGATCATCTTCATCGCCTTCGCCGTCATCATGACGACGCTCGTCTTCCAGGGACTCACCCTGCCGTGGCTGGTTAAGGTCCTCGGCGTACGCGCCGACACCGAGGCCGAACGCGGCTTCGAGCACGAGCTGGCCGTCCGCGCCGCCAAGGCGGCCAAGCGCCGCCTCAAGGAGATCGAGGAGGTCGAGGACCTGCCCGAGGAGCTGAGCGAGCGGCTGGCGCGCGGGGCGTACGACATCGGGGCGCGCATCAGCCCGGACGTGGTCGACGAGGAGCGGCGCGACTGGTTCGCCAAGCGCGGACAGCGGATCAGGACCACGCAGCGGATCCAGCGCGAGATGATGTCGGCGGCCCGGCACGAGGTCCTGGCGGCGCGCGGCGAACCCAACGCGAATCCGGAAGTGGTGGACCGGGTGCTCAGATATCTGGACGTACGCAGCCTGCGCTGAACGCGGCGACCGGCGGTTCCGCGGGACCTGACGCGACCTGCCCGACCTGCCGAATTCGCCTGACCCGCCGTCAGCCCCGGCCCGCGCGCGGGTCCCCGTCGGCGTTCTCCGTCAGCGCCGGGTCGGGCTCGTGGTGCGGTCCGGCATCGCCCGCCGCGCCGTTCCTCCCCGGGGCCGGGAGCACCGCGGCCCGCGCGGTCGCGATCCGCGGCAGCGCGTACGGATGCTCAGCGGCCAGCCATGCGATCAGCTGCTCCCGTACGGTGCAGCGCGCCGTCCAGATGTCGTCCGCGTCCTTCGCGGTGACGACGGCCCGCACCTCGATGGTGCTCGGGGTGGTGTCGGTGACGGCCAGACTCCAGTCGCGGCCGTCCCAGGCCGCGCAGTCCTGAAGGATCTCGTGCAGCTTCTCGCGCATCAGCTTCACCGGCGCGGAGTGGTCGAGCTGGAGGAAGACGGTGCCGGTCATCTGGACCCCGCCGCGCGACCAGTTCTCGAACGGCTTGCTCGTGAAGTACGACACCGGCATCGTGATCCGGCGCTCGTCCCAGGTGCGTACCGCGAGGAACGTGAGCGTGACCTCCTCCACCACACCCCACTCGCCGTCCACCACGACCGTGTCGCCGAGCCGCACCATGTCGCCGAAGGCGATCTGGAATCCGGCGAAGAGATTGCCGAGCGTGGATTGCGCCGCGACGCCCGCGACGATGCCGATGATGCCTGCGGAGGCGAGCATCGACGTACCGATGGTCCGCATGCTCGGGAAGGTGAGCAGGATCGCGGCGACCGCCACCACGACGACCACCGCCGTCACGATCCGCATGATGAGCGTGACCTGCGTACGGACCCGGCGGACCTTCGCCAGGTCGCGGGCCGACGTCGCGTAGCGGGCGTACGTCGACTCCACGACGGCCGACACGATGCGCACGACCAGCCAGGCACCGGCACCGATCAGGACCAGCGTCAGCACGCGGCCGACACCGGTCTCGTGGTTCTCGACGGCCGCCCAGCGCGTCTCGCCGTACGTGGCGAACAGCAGCACGGTGAGGACGACGACCTGGAGCGGCAGCCGGCAGCGCCGGAGCAGCCCCCACAGCGGGGTCTCGGCGTGCCGGGCGTCCGCGCGGCGCAGCATCAGGTCGACGGCCCAGCCGAGCAGCAGAGTCAGGACGACAGCGCCACCCAGCACGGTCAACGGTCGCAGTACGTTCTCCATGGCTCCGGATTCGGACGAGGGGGCCCACCTGGCAGGATGGGCGGATGGACGTCGTTCTCTTTCATTCGGCCCACGGCCTGCGCCCGGCGGTGCACGCGGGAGCCGAACGGCTGCGCGCTGCCGGACACCACGTGCACGTGCCCGACCTCTTCGAGGGCCAAACCGCCGAGACGGTCGAGGAGGGCAGGGCGCTCAAGGACAAGATCGGTTCCGACGAGCTGCTGAGGCGCGCCGTCCTCGCCGTGGCCCCCTACTCGGAACGCGGTCTGGTGTACGCGGGATTCTCCTTCGGCGGGTCCGTCGCGCAGACGCTCGCGCTGGGGGACTCGAAGGCCCGCGGGCTGCTGCTGATGCACGGCACGTCGGACATCGCCGCGAACGCGTCGGTGGACGACCTGCCCGTACAGCTGCATGTCGCCGACCCGGACGTGGCCGAGCCGCACGACTGGCTGAACACCTGGTACCTGCGCATGCGGGAGATCGGGGCGGACGTGGAGATCTACCGGTACCCGGGCGTCGGGCACCTCTACACCGACGTGGACCTGCCGGACTACGACGAGCCGGCGGCGGAGCAGACCTGGGCCACGGGGCTGGCGTTCATCGAGTCGCTGGCCTAGCACGCGGAGTCGGTGTTGGTCCGTCAGCCGCGGGTGCAGCGGCCCGTGGTGCGCCCGCCGGTGGCCGGGCCGCACAGATACATGCTGTCGGTCGCCTCGTCGCTGATGTAGCGGCCGACGCAGGCGCCGTTCGTGTCCAGACCGCGGGTGCGGCACCAGTCGACGGCGTGCTCGCCGCTGTTGAAGCCGGAGACGTAGAACATCCAGTAGCCCGGCCTCAGCGAGGCATGGTCGTCGCTGTCCAGATAGCGCGCGTTGGCGATGCCCCTGTCGCGCAGGGCGGCGGCCTGTTTGTCGCGGGCGGCGGTGCCCGCGGACTTCTCGGTGGAGGCGAGCTGGGCGACCCAGTTGCCGGTCAGGTCGTCGCCGGACGGTTCGTCGTCGTCGCTGTCCTCGTCCCCCGTCTCGCTGTCGACCGCGGCGGAAGGCGTCGGCGAGGGCGACTTCACGTCGGGGCTCCGCGGGTCCGTCGACGCCCCGGGGGACTTCCCGGCGGACGGTGAGCCGGAATCGTCCTGGAGCGAGATGGCCAGCGCGGTCGCCGCCACGAGCGCGACGGCCACGGCGACGGCCGCGACGACCATCGGCGTACGGCCGCTCCGCGCGGGGGGAGCCGGCCGGTGCCGCGTGGTGACCCCGTCGTCCGCCACGGGGTGCGAGCCGCCGGACCGGGCGAGCGCCACCCGGGGATCCGGGACCGGAGCCCGGGGCGGCGCGGGGGCGATGAGGGTCGGCAGCTCCCAGTGCGGTGTCACGCCCGCCTCGACCTGGGCCAGCATCCGATCCAGCTGGGCGGCGTCGGGCCGCGCGGCCGGGTCGCGTACCAGCAGCGCGTTCAGTACGGGGGTGAGGGGCCCGGACCGTACGGGCGGCGGAACGGGCTCGTCCAGTACGGCGGCGAGCGTGGCCAGGGTCGTGGCACGGCGCAGCGGACTGACGCCCTCCACACAGACGTACAGCGTCACCCCCAGCGACCACAGGTCGGACGCGGGGTCGTCGCCGTGGCCGCGAATGCGCTCCGGGGCGAAGTACTCGGGCGAGCCGACCAGTTCGCCGGTCGCCGTGAGGGAGGTCGAGCCCTGGAGGGCCGCGATGCCGAAGTCGGTGAGCACCGCGCCGCCGTCCTCGCGCAGCATGACGTTCGCGGGCTTCACGTCGCGGTGCTGGATGCCGACCGCGTGAGCGGCCCGCAGTCCTGCCAGCACCTGGCGGCCGATCCTGGCGGCGTCCACGGGCGGCAGCGCGCCCCGCGCGAGCCGGTCCATGAGCGTGTCGCCGGGCAGCAGCTCCATCACGATCCACGGATGCGGCCCGACGTCCACGATGTGATGGATCGTCACCACATGCGGGTGGCTGATCCTCGCCAGCGCCCGTGCCTCGCGCAGCACCCGCTCACGCGGCACATGGGCGCTCTGGGGCGTGGCCGCCGTCATCGCGGGGTCGGGGGAGCGGACCTCCTTCAGCGCCACCTCGCGATGGAGCACGGCGTCACGTGCCCGCCACACCGTGCCCATACCGCCGCTGCCGAGCCGTTCCAGCAGCTCGAACCGCCCGTCGATGATCCTGTTCTCGGTGCCCCCGGTCATGCGGGTCAGCGTACGGGCCACGGTGGGGTGGCCCGTACGCTGACTCCTCGGCTCAGCTCCGGTGACCCGGTGCCGTCACGCGGCCAGGGCCTTGGTGACCGCCGCGGTGAAGTCCGGCGCCGTCAGCGGGGCGTTCTCGCTGCCCTCCGCGGTGACCGTCTTCCCGTCCATGCGGAGCGTCGGGGTGCCCTGGACGCCGCTGCTGTCGAACGTCGCCGACATCTTCATCGCCCAGGCGTCGAACGTGCCGCTTTCGACGTTCTTCTTGAACGCCGCGTTGCCCTTGAGGCCGTCGACCGAGTCGGCGATCTTCAGCAGGGCGCTGTCGTCGGCGAACTTGTCGTCGCTCTCGCTGGGGTGGTTCTGCGCCGAGTAGAGCGCGGCCTTGTACGCCGAGAACGCCTCGGGGCTCACATCGAGCGCGGCGCCCAGCGCGGACAGCGCGTTCTTCGAGCCCTCGCCGTTGTCCGAGTTGTCGATGAACGTGGCGCCGACGTACTTGACCTTGTACTTGCCCGCGTCGACGTCTTTCTGGATCGTGGCGCCGACATGCTGCTCGAACGTCGCGCAGATCGGGCAGCGGGAGTCCTCGTACAGCTCCAGGGTCTTCTTCGCCTCGGGCTTGCCGATGACGACGGTCGTGCCGTTCGTGCCGGAGGTGTGCTTCGGCGCGGTGACGTTCGTCGCGTCCTTGGCCGCCTCCCACTGCGAGGGCTTGTTCGCCTGGACGACCCCGAAGCCGACACCGCCGGCGATCGCCAGGATCGCGACGGTGGATCCGGCGACGACGAGCTGGCGGCGGGTGCGGTCCTTCTTCGCCTGCCGCTCGCGCTGCTCGCGCAGCTTCTCGCGGGCGGCGGCCTTGTTGGCGTTGCTGTTGCGTGCGCTCATGACTGGTCTACTCCGTGTGGGGTCGAACGAGACGCGCGGGCGCGAAGAGACGCGCGCCGGCACGCGGGGGACGGACGGCGGCCGGAGACGGCTGCCGACGTGGTGCTAGGGGGTGTCTTGTCGGTCAGGCCGGATCAGTGAGCGGGGTCTGGTGCGTGTGATCGCAAGGCGGAGGAGGGAGACGACGCGGAGGGGGTACCTCCCGTGCCCCCTTGGGGGCTACGGGGGAGTCGGCGACCGACGACAACGCGGCGAGCGCGCGTGCCAGGGACCGCGAGCCCGGCAAGATCGGCAAGACACTCCCTAGGCCGGGAGAAGGGCCGAGCGAGGTGGTCCCCGTCGTCCGACGGAGTGCGCGCACAGGCGCGTACGGGAGGTGTGCGGGCGGGTGGCGGGGCGCGGGAAGCGCCGTACCGTACGGCGGACCGTGCCGGCCACCGCGACGGCGACCAGCAGCGGCCGGAAGGCGAAACCGGCGAGCGCCCGGACCAGGCCCGCCAGGGCGGCCTCGCCCCGCCGCAGCCAGAGCGCGGCGAGCAGACCGATCGCGACATGGGTGGCGAGCAGCAGCCACGGGAGTGCGGGATCGGGCGAGCCGAGCAGGGTGGCCGCCGCGCTCTCGGGCGAGGCGACCGACGAGACGCCGGGCAGCGGGGAGCCGAAGCTGCCGCCGCACAGGACGTCGAGGCCGACGGAGCGCAGGGGGCCTGCGACGGGTCCGCCGGCGGCGCCGTAACAGACGTTCTGGCCGGTGGTGAAGATGGTGTCCGCGGCCAGTTCGAGCGGGACGAGCAGGGCCGCTATGCGCCAGAAGCCCCGCTCGCGGCCCGCCAGGGCGTACGAGACGGGGAACACGACGGCGCACAGGACGGCGACGACGGACAGGGGCAGCGGGGCCCGCGACAGCAGGACATGGGAACCGGCGGACAGCGTCACGGCCAGTGCCGTGAACAATGCCGCCCGCAGCGCCCTGAGCCGTGCCGCCGATATGTCCATCGTCGCCGAGTGTGCCACGAGAACCCGTAAGGGGTCCCTAAGGCCGCCGTCGCCCTGGGCGGGGTCAGCCGCCGGCGAGCTGTCCGTTGCGGAAGAGGTCCACGAAGATCTGGTGGTCCGCGCGGGCCCGTGCCCCGTAGCTGTGGGCGAATTCCACCAGCAGCTCGGAGAAGCCCTCCTCGTCCGCCGCGATCGCCGCGTCGATGGCCCGCTCCGTGTTGAACGGCACCAGTGAGTGGCCGCTCTCGTCGTCCGCCGCTCCGTGCATCGTCGCCGTCGCGCGGCCGAGGTCGGCGACGACGGCGGCGATCTCGGCCGGGTCGTCGATGTCCGACCAGTCGAGATCGACCGCGTACGGGGAGACCTCGGCGACCAGCTGGCCCGCGCCGTCCAGCTCGGTCCAGCCGAGCCACGGGTCGGCGTGCGCCTGGAGCGCGCGCTGCGAGATCACCGTGCGATGGCCCTCGTGCTGGAAGTAGCCGCGCACCCGCTCGTCGGTGATGTGCCGGGAGACGGCGGGGGTCTGCGCCTGCTTGAGATAGATCACGACGTCGTTCTCCAGGGCGTCGCTGTTGCCCTCCAGCAGGATGTTGTACGAGGGCAGGCCGGCCGAGCCGATGCCGACGCCGCGCCGCCCCACGACGTCCTTCACCCGGTAGGAGTCGGGGCGGGTCAGGCTGGACTCCGGCAGGGTCTCCAGATAGCCGTCGAAGGCCGCCAGGACCTTGTAGCGGGTGGCCGCGTCCAGCTCGATGGAGCCGCCGCCCGGGGCGAAGCGGCGCTCGAAGTCACGGATCTCGGTCATCGAGTCGAGCAGCCCGAAGCGGGTCAGCGAGCGGGCGTCGCGGAGCGCGTCGAGCAGCGGTCCTGTCGCCGTGTCCAGGGTGAACGGCGGCACCTCGTCGTTCTTCGCGCCCGTGGCCAGCGCGTGGATCCGCTCGCGGTAGGCGGCGGCGTAGATCCGGACCAGCTCGCTGATCTGGTCGTCGCTGAGGGCCTTCGTGTAGCCGATCAGCGCCAGCGAGGCGGCCAGGCGCTTGAGGTCCCAGGTGAACGGTCCTACATAGGCCTCGTCGAAGTCGTTGACGTTGAAGATCAGCCGGCCGTTCGCGTCCATGTACGTGCCGAAGTTCTCGGCGTGCAGATCGCCGTGGATCCAGACCCGGCCGGTGCGCTCGTCCACGTACGGCCCGCCGTGCTGCTCCCGCTCCAGGTCGTTGTAGAACAGGGACGCCGTGCCTCGGTAGAAGGCGAAGGCGGAGGCGGCCATCTTGCGGAATTTGACCTGGAAGGCCGCCGGATCAGCGGCGAGCAGGGCACCGAAGGCGGTGCCGAACACGGAGAGGATCTCCTCCCCTCGCTGCTGGTCAGCGGCTTCGACCGGGCGCGGGACCGACATCGGTGGTGCCTCCTGGAACATGACGAACTGGGCGGATGAACTGACACGCCACCCGCCTCGGGCGACGGCGCCGTCAGTACTGGCAACGCACGAACGTACCGGTGCGTGCCCGTTCCGCGCCGGTCGACCCGGAGGTTCGTGACGCCCGGTCCGGACTCCTCGGGACATCGCCAGGACGCGCTTCGATTGTCAGTGGGCGGTCGTAGACTTCGGGGCTGTCCCCCCGGGGGCAGCCCGTCGCTCGTCCGCTCGTTCGCTGGAGGCCTCAGCCGTGACCAAGCCGCCGTTCACGCACCTGCATGTGCACACGCAGTACTCGTTGCTGGATGGTGCGGCGCGGTTGGGGGACATGTTCAAGGCGTGCGATGAGATGGGGATGTCTCATATCGCGAT
>NZ_JBHXRX010000104.1:0-18307 GCF_042714995.1 Streptomyces sp. NPDC058665 | reverse complement strand
CGCCCGGCGTGAGCCCCCCTTCAGGCGGGCAACGCCACTTCCGCAACTCGCCCTCGGCGGAGGAGCCGCGCCGCCCCCGGGCGCCATTGGCCCCGCACCCCGGCAGGTTTCTTCCCGGCATGCACACCGTCGGCGTCCTCGCTCTCGGTCAGGTCGTCCCCTTCTACCTGGCCACCCCGATCGAGGTCTTCGCCCGGACCCGGCTCGCACCTGGCAGCCGCGGCTACCAGGTGCGCGTGTGTGCCGAGCAACCGGACGTCGACGCGGGTTCATTCACCCTGCCGCGGTCCTCACGCCCGCCGCCCGGGACGCGCAGCGCGGCTGCCGCGCACGGTACCCGTATCGCGTCCATCTGGGCCGCGGCCGGTCAACCGGCCACCGCACACCCGGACAACAACGGGCAGCTGCTCACCTCCGGCGCCGCCGACGCGGCGCGCCTTTCCGTCGTCCCGCTCGAACGGGAGGGCGGCCAGGCGCAGTTCATCGTCCACGACCACCCGCCCGGCGGACGCTCCGTTCTCGACCTGGTCCGTACGCGCCGGTCCCGTTCCGATCTCATCCGCGCCGGCGCTCCCGCTTCAGTTCGCGGTCGATGGCCCACGCGTCGGCGACCGGCCCGAGGTGGCCGAGCTTGTCGGGGTTGAGGATCGTGCGGATCGTCTGGATCTGCCCGTCGAGGACGTCCAAGGCAAGGATATGGAGCACCTTGCCGTCCCGGTCGCGGAAGATCGCACCGGGCTGGCCGTTGACCTCGTGCGGCTCGAACGTCACGTCGATCCGGCTCAGCAAGGGGAAGACCGTGCCCAGCACCCGCGCAACCCTCTGCGCGCCCACGAGAGCCCTGCCCAGCTGCGGCGCCTTCCCTCCGCCGTCGCCGACCAGCTGCGCGTCCGCCGCCAGCAGATCCCGCAGCCCGACCACGTCGCCGTCCTTCAGCGCGTCGAAGAACCGTGCCGCCAGCTTCTGACGTTCCTCGCGGTCCGCCTCGAACCGCGGGCGCCCGGCCTCCATGTGCCGCCGCGCCCGGACCAGCAGTTGCCGGCACGCCGCCTCCGAGCGCCCCACCGCCCCGGCGATCTCGTCGAACCCGAAGGCGAACACCTCCCGCATCAGGAAGACCGCCCGCTCCAGCGGGGTGAGCCGCTCCAACAGCAGCAGCGCCGCGATCGACACCGAGTCGGCCAGCTCCACCGACCGCGCCGGATCCTCGTACGGATCGCTGAGCAGCGGCTCGGGGAACCACGGGCCCACGTACTGCTCCCGCCGTACGCGCGCGGAACGCAGCACATCGATCGAGATCCGGGTCACCACGGCCGACAGAAATGCCTTGGCCGACGCGGGCCGCGTCGCCGAGCCGTCGAAGCGCAGCCATGTCTCCTGCACCGCGTCCTCGGCCTCACTCACGCTGCCCAGGATCCGGTAGGCGATCGAGAACAGCAGCGGCCGCAGCTCCTCGAACTCGTCGACCTCGCTCACGCCGACTCCTCTCCGGCCGCCGCAGCCATCCGGTCGAGCTGCCCGGCCCGGTAGTCGGCGAGCGGCTGCTGGGTGATGATGTTGAGCCGGTTCACCGTGTTCATGAAGGACACCAGGATCACCAGGGCGGTGAGCTGCTCCTCGTCGTAGTGCTTGGCGGCGTACTCCCACGTCTCGTCGCTGACCCCGCCCGCCGCGTCCGCGACCCTGGTCCCCTCCTCCGCGAGCGTCAGCGCGGCCCGCTCGGCGTCGGTGAACAGCGAGCCGGCCTCCCGCCAGGCCGTGACCAGGTTCAGCCGCACGTCGGTCTCGCCGAGGGCGACGGCCTCCTTGACGTGGATGTCGATGCAGACGGCGCAGCCGTTGATCTGGCTCACGCGAAGCGCCACGAGCTCCTGTGTCGCGGCGGGCAGCGCCGACGCCTTGAGCCCCATGCCCACCGACATGAAGGTCTTGGAGATCTTGCCGACGGCGGGGCTGGCGAAGTAGTTCAGTCGGGCGTTCCCGGCGTTCATGGTGTGCTCCTCTGCGGTCGTCGTCAGTGGTTGCACCCTCTGGGACGAGACAGCCCGGCCCCCTGTGACACGGCCGGGTGACACCATCCGCGCACCGCCGGCCCGCGCGCCCGTGGACCAGTGGATCACGGGTCAGCGGATCACCTTGAACCGCAGGTGGGTGGCGTGGGTGGTCCCGACCGCCTGGGTACGCTCCAGCCGGTGCCGGCCGCCCAGGTGCTCGAACAGCCGTGTGCCGCCGCCGAGCAGGACCGGCGCCAGATGGATCTGGATCTCGTCCAGCAGACCGGCGGCAAGGCACTGCTGGGCGGCGCTCGCCCCGTGCACGCCGACCGTCCTGTCCCCCGCCGCCGCCCGCGCCCGCTCCACCGCGCTGTGGATGCCGTCGGTGACGAAGGTGAAGACCGACGGCGCCCGGACGGTCCCCGGGGCCGGGGCGTTGTGGGTGAGTACGAAGCAGGGCGCCGGCCCGCCGGGCCCGCCGTCGCCCCAGCCGCCGTCTCCTTCGGCCAGGTCGTAGGAGCGCCGGCCCATCAGGATCGAACCGAGCCCGGTGCCCATCGCGGCCAGCAGCTCGACGTCGCCGGGGTCCGGCTCCGTCAGCCATTGGTGCAGGACGTCGCCCCCGTCCCCCAGTTGCCGCTCGCGGGTGACGTTCGGCCCGGTGACGAACCCGTCCAGCGACATCGAGATTCCGGCGATGACCATGCTGACGCGTCTCCTTCGTCGTGTCCCCGGCCGGACGGTTCCGGCCCTCGTGCACATCAGACCGTCGGCACGGGCGCTTCTCATCGGGCAACTCGGCGGAATCGTCCCGGCTCTTGACAGAACCCGTGCGGGATTACAGCCTATGGCAACGTTGTCAGACGGTCTGTGCAGGCCGTTTGCTCTTGAGGGCTCGCCTGGAATGGACCACGTCACTCATGCAGAACCAGTCATCTCACCCTTCCCGCAGAGCAGTTGTCGCGACCGGCTCGACCCTGCTCGCCGGTTTCGGCCTCGGGGTCGCGCTGCCCGGAACCGGCCACGCCGCCGGCACCGCGCTCACCGCCGACGCCGCCCGCGGCCGGGGTGAACTCGCCGCGTACCGCCCCGTCCAGGTGTCGTCGGTCGACTACGCGCCCAACCCGGCCGAGTTCGTGGTCGACAAGCTCAACTCCCCCGGTGTGAAGGGCAGCGGCTGGCGCGCCGCCGCCGGTGACCCGCAGTGGATCTCCGTCGATCTCCAGGCGGAGTGCACCGTCGACTCGGTCCGGCTCACCTTCGAAGCCACCGCGGACGACCCGGTCTTCACCCCGTCCCCCACCGGCAGCCCCCGTGACAACACGACCGGGCAGGAGATCCTCTCCAGTTGCGCCGTAGCCTTCACCATCGAGACCTCCCGGGACCGCCGCACGTGGACCACCGTCCACCGCACCACGGACGGCACCGGCGGAGTCGCCGAGATCAAGCTGGACAGGGCGACCACCGCGCGCTGGGTGCGGATGACGGTAACGAAGCGCTCGAACGCCAACCCGCTGGGTCTCAACGGGTTCGAGGTGTACGGCACCGCCAAGGGCCACCGCCCCGCCGCCACCGGGTGGACCGACTGGGGCACCCACGACCACCGGGCCCCCGCGCTGAAGGTCGCCGACGACGGCACCGTGCCGCTGGAGTCCGGCTGGACGCTGACCATGGACGACTGGGCGGGTGCCGAGGGCGCCGAGCTGTCCCGGCCGTCGGTCGACACCAGCCGCTGGCTGCCCGCGACCGTCCCCGGCACGGTCCTCGGCTCACTGGTGGAGCAGGGCCATCTGCCCGACCCGGTCTCGGGCATGAACAACCTGCACATCCCGGAGGCGCTGTCGCGCCACTCCTGGTGGTACCGGCGCGGCTTCCGGCTGCCGGACCGCCTGCGTACCGGCTCCGGGCGCCATGTCTGGCTGGAGTTCGACGGTGTGAACCACCAGGCGGACATCTGGCTCAACGGCGAGCGGGCCGGCGGGCTGACGTACCCCTTCGCGCGCTCCTCCCACGACGTGACACCGCTGCTGGCGGCCGACGGCGAGCAGACGCTGGCCGTACGGATCACGCCCATGCCCTTCCCCGGCAGCCCCGGCGACAAGAGCGAGGCCGGTCTTGCCTTCGTGGACGCCGGTGCCAACATGATGAACCGCAACTCCCCGACGTATCTTGCCGCTTCGGGCTGGGACTGGATGCCCGCCGTACGCGACCGGGTCTCCGGCATCTGGAACCACGTACGGCTGCGCTCGACCGGTCACGCCGTCATCGGCGACCCGCGTGTCGACACGACCCTGCCGGATCTGCCGGACACCCGCGTCGCCGAGGTGACGGTCGTCGTGCCGGTGCGCAACGCCGACACGGCGGAGCAACGCGTGACGGTCACCGCGTCGTTCGGCGACGTACGGGTCTCCCGCACCGTCACCGTGCCGGGCGGCGGCTCCACCGATGTCGTCTTCACGCCGGCCGACCACCAGAGCCTGCGGGTGCGCGACCCGCGGCTGTGGTGGCCCAACGGCTACGGCGAGCCCGCCCTGCAGGACCTCACTCTCGTCGCGGCGGTCGGCGGGAAGGAGAGCGACCGGCGCACCACGCGCTTCGGCATCCGCCAGTTCGGCTACGAGTACGCGGTGCCGCTGCCGTTCGGCGGCGGGACCGACGCGTACACGCAGTCGGTCCCGCTGGGGGCCAGGACGGCGCGGTACGTACGCGTCCGCTGTCTGACGCGCGCCACCGACTGGGGCTCATCGCTGTGGGGTCTGTCGGTTATCGACAGCGCCGCGCCGGGCACGGACCTGGCGCTGCGCAAGGAGGCCATCGCCTCGTCCGTGGACGAGGCGGGTCATGAGGCGGGCAATGTCACCGACGGAGACGCCAGGACCCGCTGGGCCTCGAAGTTCGAGGACGACCACTGGATCCAGGTGGACCTCGGCGCTTCCGTCTCCTTCGACCGCGTGGACCTGACGTGGGAGCAGGCGTACGCGAAGACGTACGTCGTCCAGATCTCCGCCGACGGCGACAACTGGACGGACGCGGAGTCGGTCGACAACTCGGCGGTGCCGCTGCCGTTCAAGAACGCCAACGCGAGTCTGCAGAGTGTCGACACCGGTGCCCGCGAGGCGCGCTATGTGCGGATCAACGGCGGTGAGCGGGCGACCAGTTGGGGCAACTCGCTGTGGACGCTTTCGGTGATCGACAGTGCGCGGCCGGGCACCGACCTGGCCCTGCACAAGGAGGCCACGGCCTCCACGGAGGACGGTGACAGCAAGGCGGCCAACGCCACCGACGGGAAGGCCGACACCCGTTGGTCCTCCGCCTACGAGGACAACCAGTGGATCCAGGTGGACCTCGGCGCTTCCGTCTCCTTCGACCGGGTGGTGATCGTCTGGGAGCCCGCGTATCCCAAGACGTATGTCATCCAGATCTCCGACGACGGTGAGAAGTGGACGGACGTGAAGTCCGTCGACAACACCCCCGAACCGCTGAAGATCAGCGTGAACGGTGTACGGGTCTTCTGCCGGGGCGGCAACTGGGGCTGGGACGAACTCCTGCGCCGGATGCCCGCCGAGCGGATGGACACGGCGGTGCGGATGCACCGGGACATGAACTTCACCATGATCCGGAACTGGCTCGGCAGCAGCAACCGCGAGGAGTTCTTCGCCAGTTGTGACGAGTACGGGCTCCTCGTCTGGAACGACTTCCCGAACGCGTGGGCCATGGACCCGCCGGACCACGACGCGTTCAACACGCTGGCGCGCGACACCGTACGCCGCTACCGCACGCACCCCAGCGTCGTCCTGTGGTGCGGGGCCAACGAGGGCAACCCGCCCGCCGCGATCGACAACGGCATGCGGGAGGCGGTCCTTTCGGAGGCGCCGGGCATCTTCTACCAGAACAACTCGGCCGGCGGCATCATCTCCGGCGGCGGTCCGTACGGCTGGGTGGAGCCGGAGCGCTACTTCTCCCGGTCCACCTACGGCGGGGGCCACTTCGGCTTCCACACGGAGATCGGCATGCCCGTGGTCTCGACGGCGGAGAGCATGCGCAACCTGGTCGGCGACGAGCCGGAGTGGCCGATCGGCGAGGCGTGGTACTACCACGACTGGAGCACCCGGGGGAACCAGGCCCCGCAGAACTACCGCGCCGCGATCGAGACACGGCTGGGCACGGCCGGGGATCTGGACGACTTCACGCGCAAGGCGCAGTTCGTCAACTACGACAACGTGCGCGCCATGTTCGAGGCGTGGAACGCCAACCTCTGGAAGGACGCCAGCGGCCTGATGCTGTGGATGTCCCACCCGGCCTGGCACAGCACGGTGTGGCAGACGTACGACTACGACTTCGACGTCAACGGCACGTACTACGGTGCCCGTAAGGCGTGCGAAGCCGTCCATGTGCAGGCCGACCCGCAGAAGTGGGACGTGATCGCGGTCAACCACACCGGGCGCGCGCTCAAGGGGGTCACGGTGACGGCCCGGCTGTACGACCTGACGGGCAGCCAACTCGGTTCGAGCCGCCACACGAAAGTGGACATCGCCGCGTCGAGCACCACCCCCGCGTTCACGGCCGCGTTCGGGGAGGACCTGCCCGACCTGCATCTGCTGCGGCTGGTCCTGGAGGACAGCAAGGGCAGGTCGCTGTCGGAGAACACGTACTGGCGCTACCGCAGCCCCTCCGACATGCGGGCACTGAACACGTCCCGCCCGGTGAAGGTCACCGCCGACCTCGGCCATGTCTCCCGCTCGGGCGAACACCGCACGATGAGCGTGACGGTACGCAACCGGGGCACGGCGGTGGCATCGATGCTGCGCCTGTCGCTGCTGGACGCCAAGGACGGCGGACGGGTGCTGCCGACGCTGTACGGCGACAACTACCTCTGGCTGCTCCCCGGCGAGTCGCGAACGGTGACACTGAACTGGCCGTCACAGTCCCTGCGTTCGGGCCGCCCGGCACTGCGGATCGAGGGCTACAACACCAAGGAGACGGTGATCCACGCCTGACGCCGCCCCGCTCACCACCCGGTCCGCCACCCACCACCCGGCGGTTGCCGGACCGCCGGTGACCGGCTCACGGCCGTGTGCCGGGCGGGGCTTGGTGGTCGTGGGGGAGGTCGTGGGTCAGAGTGGGGACCGGGCGGGGGATGGTGCCGTAGTCGAGGTCCGGGTCGACCGGGAGGCGGTTGATGACCGCCTCCAGCCGGGCCGGGAGGGTCGGGCGGGTGCCGGAGCGGCACTGGGTGAGCAGTTGGTGGCGGATGCTCTCCGGCAGCAGTGGGCGGGCGGGCGGGGTCGGCGTGGGGCCGGCCGGGGCGGTGTCCAGTCTTCGGGCCTCCGCGCGCCAGTGTCTGGCGTCACTGAACTCCGCGCGCCGCCCGTGCGCGAGGGAGAGACAGAAAGCGGCGGTCCGGTTGCCGCCGCCGGCGGCGAACTGCCACCAGAACTGGGCCGCGTCATGGTCCCGGGCCAGGTGGAGCAGTGCGGCGAAGACGACCGCGCCCTCGGGGTCGGGCCGGTCGTCGTCCGCCAGCCGCTCCAACGCCGCTGCCGCCTGCGGGGTGTCGACGATGAGGGCGACCGCCAGGTCGAGATCCCGGGCGGCCTGCTCGTGGGCGGCGACTGGACGCCGCGCATCGGTGCCGTCGCCGGGATCCGGGGAGCCGGCCTTGGTGTCGACGCGCCGCCGGGCGGCCTCGGTGTCGTAGTCCGTGTAGGTGTCCGCGAGGACTTCCGCCTGGTTCAGCAGGTCGCTGATGGAAGCGTGGTCGTTGGTGCGCACGTCTAGTCTTCCGTCTCGGTCGGGCCGGTCTTGATGTTGAGCTCGCGTGCCAGGCGCCGTCGGGCGTGCCGTACATGGGAGCGTACGGTGGCGGGTTCGATGCCGAGATACTCCGCGACATGCTCCTCGTCCATGCCGAGGACGAACCGCAGGACGATGACGTCGTACTGGCGCTCGGGCAGACCGGCGATGGCCGCGTACAGGCCGAGTTCGCCCGCCAGGACGGCGAACTCGTCGCGCGGCTCGTGCAGGAGGAGTTTCCCGATGGCCGCGTGGAAGGCCGCGGTGCCCACCAGGAGGGGTTCGAGCCCGCGTTCGTCCAGCCAGCGGTGGATCTCCTCCTTCAGCAGCGACCACGCGTACTGGGGCACCGACTCCTGCGCCAGGACGTACTTCCAGTCGCTCTTCAGACGCGCGCACGCGGCGTCCACGACGGTCTCCGCCGCGGGCCGGCCGCCGACCTGGGTGTGGGCGTAACGCATCCACGGTGTGCGGTGGTAGTCGTGGAAGGCGTCGAAGGTCAGACCCAGCACCTCCCGTCGGGCGTCCCAGGGAGCGCTCGCGCCGTTACCCCGTGTCCTGGGCGAAGAAGCCGCCATCACGTCCCGTTCTCGGCGCGCGGCGCCGTGGCCGGCAGGCAGTGGTTACGAGTGCGTATGGCGCCGGGGAGGATCCGGGCGGCGGTTCCCCGGTCCACCGGACCTTCCAGATCGAGTTCCACAAAAGTCCTTGAGTGACTGGGCGCCCCGCCGCTCCACTGCGGAGGACGTCGGCGGAGACCTGCTGTCTCATGAGTCAGCCAACCTGAGGACGGGCCTTCCTGTGCGGCCCATCCCCCAAAGATTCTCACAGACAGCAATAGTATGACTACTAAAGCGTTCGGGTGGAGGTCCCGACGGTGCATTCCCCATGCGTCCGAGCCCGGCGGCGCACGCCTTCGCAGAACGGCTTCCGCTTCCACGGTTGTCACCTGCGGGCGGCGGGAAGTGAACTGCGATGGCGAAGGGGGGCGTTCACGCGGGCGCGCACCCGGCGCACAATCAGACGACCACGATCAGACGACGCAGAACCCCCCGGGAGCCCGGCATGGCGGACGACAGCACGGTGGACCTGAAGCTGGATCAGGCGCACTCGGCGCGTATGTACGACTACTACCTCGGCGGCACCACCAACTTCCCCGCCGACCGGGAAGCCGCCGGCAAGGCTCTGGCCGCCTTCCCCTCCCTCCTGGCCACCGCCCGGATCAACCGGCGTTTCATGCGCCGCTCGACGCGGTTCCTCGCGCAGCAGGGCATGACCCAGTTCTTCGACATCGGCACCGGCATCCCCACCTCCCCCAACCTCCACGAGGTCGCGCAGGAGGTCACCCCCTCATCCCGTGTCGTCTACACCGACAACGACCCGATCGTCCTCGCCCACGCCCGCGCCCTGCTCCACAGCCATGCCGACGGCCACACCGCCTACGCCCACGCCGACGCCACCGACCCCGCCGGACTCCTGGCGACACCCGAGATATCGGACACCCTCGACTTCACGCGGCCCATCGCCCTGAGCCTCAACGCGCTGCTCCACTTCATCACCGACGACCTTGTCGACGGGGGCGCCCACGGCATCGTCGAACACCTCAAGGCGGCGCTCCCCAAGGGAAGCACCCTCACCATCACCCATGTCACCCCCGACTTCGACCCCGAGGGCATCGCCCGCCTCACGGGCGCGTACCGCGCCGCCGGCACCCCGGGGCAGGCGCGCTCCCAGGCGGACATCGCCCGCCTCTTCGACGGCTGGGACCTCCTCGACCCGGGCCTCGTCCCCTCCCAGCGCTGGCGCCCCGACCTTGAGGACCAGGCCGAGAACGTCACGGACGCGGAAGCCGCCTGCTACGCGGGAATCGCCCGTAAGCCGTGACCGGCCAGCCTGCCTGCCGGCCGAGCGCCGACCGGCCGGCATCCGCTACTCGTCGGCCCCCGGAGTGATGAAGCCCGACTCGTACGCCGTGATCACCGCCTGGATACGGTCCCGCGCGCCGAGCTTCGCGAGCACCCCGCTCACATGCGTCTTCACCGTCTCGGTGCCCAGATGCAGCCGCGCGGCGATCTCCGCGTTCGTCAGTCCCCGGGCCACGAGCCGCAGGACCTGGCCCTCGCGTCCGGTGAGCGCCGCCTTCTCCAGTGCGCGCCGTGAGGATTCGTCGCCGTGCGCGGCGGCGAGGGAGCGCAGCGCGGGCGGAAAGAGCAGCGACTCGCCCTCCGCGACGATCCGCACGGCGTGCACGATCTCGCTGGGCCGCGCGCGCTTGAGCAGGAACCCGTCGGCGCCGGCGCGCAGCGCCTCGTAGACGTACTCGTCCTCGTCGAACGTCGTGATGACGAGGATCCTCGGAGGATCGGCGACCGTCCGCAGCACCGCCCGCGTCGCCTCGATGCCGTCCATCAGCGGCATACGTACGTCCATGGCGACGACGTCCGGCCGCAACTTCCGCAGCAGGGGGATGACGGCGGCGCCGTCCGCCGCCTCGCCGACGACCTCGATGTCGGGCTGCGCCTCAAGGATGGCGCGCAGCCCGGCACGTACGAGGGCGTCGTCGTCGACGAGCAGAACGGTGATCGGCATGCGGGTCACCGTAGCGGCAGGGTGACGCGGACCCGCCACTCTCCCCCGTGCGGCCCGTACTCGGCCACCCCGCCGAGCAGTACGGCCCGCTCGTGCAGCCCGCGCAGCCCGGAGCCCCCGTCGCGGAAGTCGCCAGGCTCGGCGGGCAGTTTGTTCCGCACCTCCAGCTCCAGCCGGCCGTCGCGGACCTCGGTCCGTACGGTCACCGGCACCGGACCCGCGTGCCGCAGCACATTGGTGAGGCACTCCTGGAGCATCCGGTAGCCCTCACGCGAGACCGGTCCGGGCAGGCCGTCGACGTCCCCGTCCGTCTCCGTGATCACATCGGCCCCGGCCCCGCGCGCCGACTCCACCAGCCGTCCGGCACGGGCGAGCGTGAACCGCTGTTCCGCCGGGCTGCCGTCATCGCGCAACAGCCGTAGGACCCGGTCCAGTTCGGACAGGGCCTCGCGCCCCGTGTCCTCGATGGCGGCCAGCGCCCGGTCGGTGAACTCCGGCGTCCCGGCCGCGCGCGCCGCGCCCGCCTGCACCACGGCGATGGTGAGCGCGTGCCCGATGGTGTCGTGCAACTCGCGGGCGATCCGGGTGCGTTCCCGCAACCGCTCCGTACGCTCCTCCAGTTCCGCGAACCGCTCCGCGGGGGACGGACCGAGCAGCCGGGGCGCGAGCGCGGCCATCAGCGCACCGGACGCCCAGGTGAGGGCGAGCAACGCGGCGCCTGTCACCGGGGCGAGCAGCGGGTACCACCAGTGCCACTCCCCCGGCAGCTGCACCGTGGGCCCGAACGGCGGCCACAGGGACGGCGTCAGCAGCCCCAGCACCAGCACGGCGCCGTTGATGGTGACAGCGGTGACCCCGAAGCCGAGCCACAGCCGCAGCGTCATCCATTCGAAGACCCGCCAGCGGTCGCCCCACGAGGCCGAGGGCGAACCGGCGATCCCGAGGTCCTGTCGCCGAGCCGGCGCCGTCGGTCTGGGAAAGAGCAGCAGTTGCGCCTGCATCGTCTCGGCCACCCGCATACCGGGGACACACGCGGCGATCGCGACCAACGGCAGAGGCACGAACGGCAGCAGCCATAGGGCGTCGTCATCGTCCAGCCCCGGGTAGACCAGTCCGACGATCGGCGCCGCCATCGCGCCGATGAACAGGTGCAGCCACCGGGTGTAGGTGACCGTACGTATCGCGGGCCGCGACAGCCGGATCAGACGCCTCATGGGGTCCATCGTCCCAGCGGCGTACGGCGGGTGGCTCCCCCACGTGGGGGAGCACGCTCCCGCAGCCGGGGGAGTTCTCTCCCGCCGCCGGGGGAAGCGGTCGCCCTTCCCCGGACGGCACCGTGGTGGGCATGACAGCGATCGATGTGAAGGACCTGACCAAGGTCTACCCGCGGGTACGTGCGGTGGACCGCCTCACCTTCTCGGTCCGGCCCGGCCAGGTCACCGGGTTCCTCGGCCCCAACGGTGCGGGCAAGTCGACCACCATGCGCCTCGTGCTCGGTCTGGACCGCCCCACCTCCGGCACGGCAACGATCGGTGGGCGCCCGTTCACCGAACTCGATGAGCCGCTGCGGCACGTGGGCGCCCTCCTGGACGCCCAGGCACCGCACGGGTCCCGCACCGCCCGCGCCCACCTCCTCGCGCTCGCCGCGAGCAATCGCATCCCCGACAGGCGGGTGGACGAGGTCCTCGAACAGACGGGCATCGCGAGCGTGGGCTCCCGCCGGGTGAAGACGTTCTCCCTCGGCATGCGCCAGCGCCTGGGCGTCGCGGCGGCCCTGCTCGGCGACCCCGAGGTGCTGCTTCTGGACGAGCCGTCGAACGGCCTCGACCCCGAGGGCATCATCTGGATCCGCGAGCTGATGCGCGGCCTCGCGGCGGAGAACCGCACCGTGCTGGTCTCCAGCCATCTGATGGGCGAGACGGCCTCCTTCGCCGACCATCTGATCGTCCTCGGCAAGGGCAGGCTGCTGGCGGACACACCGACGAAGGACTTCATCGCGTCCCGCGTGAAGCCGCGTGTCCGCGTCCGTACGACGGAGCCCGCACGGCTGCGCGAGGTACTGCTGCGGCACGGCCACGCCCCCGCCGAGTCGGACGACGGCCGCGTACTGATCGAGAACGCGGAGATCGACGACATCGGCCTCCTGGCCGCCGGGGAAGGCATCGTCCTTCTCGAACTCGCCGCCGAGGAGGCCACGTTGGAGCAGGCGTACCTCGATCTCACTTCCGGTGAGACGGAGTTCTCCGCGCCGGCCCCGGCCGGGCCCCTTCCAACGACCCCGACCTCGATCTCGCCCCCGACTTCGACCCCGCAGGAGGCCTGACCATGTCCACCTCAGCCGTGCTCCGCTCCGAGTGGATCAAAATCAGGAGTCTGCGCGGGACCGCCTGGTCCCTGCTGGCCGGCTTCGTACTGACGGTCGGCTTCGGGGCGGCGGCCAACGCGGACACCGGCGATTCCGAGGCGGACAGCGCCGACTTCGACGCGCTCTACTCCGTGTTCATCGGTCTCAACCTGGGCCAGATCGCTGCGATCGCCTTCGGCACGATGGCGACGTCGTCCGAGTACCAGGGGGGAGCCATCCGCGCCTCGCTGACCGCGGTGCCGAAACGGGGCCTGTTCTACGCGGCGAAGCTCGCGAACGTGGCAGGTCTGGCGCTGGCACTCGGCCTGGTGACCACGCTTGTCTCGTTCCTGGCGGGAAGCGCCTTCATGGGCGACGCGGCGCCGGACCCGGGCGACGGAGACTCGGTGCGCGCGGTCGTGGGCGGAGCGGTGTACCTCACGCTGATGGCGGTCTTCGCGGCCGGTCTGACGGCGGTGCTGCGCAGTGGGGTCGCCGTCCTGAGCATCGTGATCCCGTTCACCCTCGTTCTCTCCATGGTCCTCGGCGAGGCGTCGGGTTCCATCACCGACTATCTCCCTGACCGCGCGGGCCAGCAGGTCCTGTACGCGGACCCGCCGGGCGACCTGGCGCCGCTGGCGGGCCTGGCGGTGACAGCGCTGTGGGCGGTCGCGGCGACGCTGGCGGGCTGGTGGTTCCTGCGGCGCAGGGACGCGTAGGTCCTACGTCCGACGGGCAGAACCTCGCCCGCACGGTGACCGGGACGGTCTGCCGTACGCGGGCCGCGGCCGTGGAATCAGGGGCGAGCCTCGGCGCGTAACGGGCCACACTCGCCGGGAGTGCGACGGCCCCGTCCGTGTGGGCCGAGGTGAACTCCGCCTGCCAGCTGACCGTGGGGCTCACCGGCGAGACTCCCGTCCCGTCCGGGGGCGACGGTGGTCACCACCCGGTACTTCGCCCTGCCGGGCGGCAGTTGGAACGTGACCGCGTCCAACACGTCATCGGCAACGGCGAGTTGCTTCCCGTTCCGGTAGACCGTCGTGGCGGCGGACGCCGCGTCGTACACGCTCCGGCCGAGGTGGCCCTCGCCGTCGGCGAACGGGGTGAGGCGCCCGGTGAGCGTGTCACCGTCACGGACCAGGCCCGCGCCCTTTCCGACGAGCGCCGGTCCGAACACCCCGGAACTCCCTCTGCCGGGCGGCTATTTGCCGTCGCCCCCCGCACACTCGGCGGCCTAGTGGGTGTCTACCTGCGCGTCCGAGTAGTCCAGGAGGTCCTGGTAGGTCTGGCCCTCAGGGCGGTAGAAGCGGCGGCTGTCCCACTCCGCGCCGAGCGACGATTCGGCGATCAGGCGTGAGAACGTCAGCGCGGCCGACAAGGGCCGGTGATTGACCACGACCGCGTCGACCTCGCCCTGCTCGTTTCGGTGCATTGTCGCGGTGGCCTTGATCGGCCGTCCGTCGACGACCGCCGTGTACTCCTCCACATGGTAGGAGCCGGCGTCGAAGCTGAATGTGTCCACCCGGTCGCGGTAGAACCCACTAACAATCCCGAGTTGGGCCCGCACGGCGTCGCGCCCCTGGAGCACACCGTTCATCACCACGCCCTCAAGCGTGACATCGTCGGCCAAGTTGTCCGTGAACGACACCATGACGGTCCCCTCTCATCCAACACACGCCCCGGCGGGAGGCCCGGATCGGTCGGCTCTCCATGAAACCGGGCCACCCGCCATCAGGGGCTACTAGTGCTTGTAGATGTTCACGGGGTTGTGGATCTTGCCGACGTTGAAGCCGATCAGTCCGCCGCAGGCGAGGAGACAGAAGCCGGGGTTCGGCGGACCGGGCGGCGTGGGGGTGGACGTGATCTGGACGGTCGTGGTGCTGTTCGAGGCGTCGCAGTCATCGTTCCCGTTGTAGGCCGCCGTGATGGTGTGCGAGCCGACGGTGGTGAACGAGGCGCTGTAGCTGGCCAGGCCATTGGCGTTCACCGGCACGGTGTCGAGCAGGTCGCTTCCGTCGAAGAACGTCACGCCGAGCCCACCTGATGGGTCACCGGTACAGTCGATCGTCGCCGCCAGCTGTACCGCGTCGCCCACCTCGGCGGACTGCGGAGTGGCGGTCACCGAGGTGGTCGACGGTGCGGCCCAGGCGGGCGAGGCCAGCCCCAGCACGGCCGCCATGGCGGTGGCGACGACAAGTCTTCCTCTGCGTGGTGTGATCCTCACCGGTTCTGCTCCTTGCTCTTTGGCTAGGCCCGCAGGGTGCGGGCGCCGTTGAGCTTCACGCTATGGGGGCCCCTTTTCCGTTCCAGGGAGGCGGCGCCCACGAGTAGCCTGACTGGACCCCGGCGTCCGGGTGTCAGATGCCGGGCGGGGGGACCCGGGTGTAGGTCAGCCCGGGGCTGGTGCCGCCGACCGTCGTGACGGTCACGGTCACCGGGCCCGCGGGCCCCGCGGGTGCGACTGCCGTGACCTGGGTGTCCGACACGACGGTGAACGGGACGGGGGTGCCCCCGAAGGTGACGGCCGAGGTGGTGGACAGGTTCGTACCGGTGAGGGTGACCACGGTGCCCGCGGACGTCGGACCGCTGCTGGGCACCAGTGACGTCAGGGTGGGCGCGGCGACGTAGCTGAAGGCGACGGGGTTGCTCGTGCCTCCCGGGGTGACCACCGTGATCGGTGAACTCCCCGTCCCCGGCGGTGCGGTGGCCGTGATCTGCGTCGCCGACACCACGGTGAACGAGGTGGCGTTGGTGACGCCGAACCGTACGGCAGTGGCGTTGAGCAGATCGCTCCCGGTCAGGGTGACCACCACACCGCCGGCCGTCGGGCCCTGCGAGGGGCTGGCACTGGTGAGGATGGGGACCCCGGCGTAGAAGAAGAAGACGTCGGGGGCGCTGGTGCCTCCCGGTGTCGTGACGGCCACCACCGCGGCGCCGACGCCGCCGGGGGGTGTCACGGCGGTGATCTGGGTGGCCGAGTTCACCGTGAACGACGTCGCGGGGACTCCGCCGAAGGTGACCGACGAGGCTCCGGTGAACCCGGTCCCCGTGAGGGTGACATTGGTGCCACCCGCCGTCGGGCCACTGCTGGGCGACACACCGGTGACCACCGGCACCTGTGAGACCACATAGGTGAATGTCACCGAGTTGCTGTTGCCGGTCGGATGGAGGACGATCACCGCCGCCGCGCCCGCGGCACGGGGCGGGCTCACCGTCGTGATCTGGGTGGCCGAATTGACCACGAAGGAGGGGGCGTTGGTACTGCCGAACCGTACGCCGGTGGACCCCGTCATTCCGGTGCCGGTGAGGGTGACGGTGGTGCCCCCGGTGGTGGGCCCTTGCGAGGGATTGATGGTGTTGATCGTAGGCGGCATGAGGATGCTCCTATGGCAGCCAGGGCGAAGCCCGGGGGGACGCGGATGTCCGGTCCGGGCCGGGGAAACCGCCCGGTCCGGGGCTTCGGTGAATGAGGGCCGTCCGCCCACCGGGGATCGCGTGGCCGGACGGCGGAGAGACGAGAACCACTGCTGGGACAGCGGTGGTCAAGGAGAGCTGCCGCCCGGTGGGAACCGGGCGGCAGCGGGGGTGGCGGTCAGATACCGGGAGGCGTCACGTAGGTGAACGCGCCGGCGGCCGTGTCGGAACCGGCCGGGTTGGTCACCACCACGTCGACCGCGCCGGCGGCGCCGGGCGGGGTGACTGCCGAGATCGTGGTGGAGTTCACCAGGGTGAACGGTGCCGGGTTGCCGTCGAAGGTGACCGAGTCGGTGGTGCCGAGGTTGGTACCGACGATGGTCACACCGGTACCGCCGGTGGTCGGTCCTGAGGTGGGCGTCACCGAGGTAACGGTGGGGACGTCCACGTAGGTGTAGGACAGACCGTTGTTCGTGCCGCCCGCGGTGGTCACGCTCACTCCCACGGGGCCCGCTGCCACGCCCGCGGGCACGGCGACGGTGATCTGGGTGTCGGAGATGACCGTCGGCGTCGCGGAGTTGGCGCCGAACGACACACTGGTCGCCGTCGCCAGCCCGACACCGTTGATCGTGACCGTGTTGCCGCCCACGAGGGGACCGGACGTCGGCCCGAGCGAGGACTTGAACGGCGCTCCGACGTAGAAGAACGGAATCGGGTTGCTCGTGCCACCGGGGGTGGTCACGGTCACCCCGACACTGCCGGAGCCCGAGGGCGACACGGCGGTGACCTGGGTCGGCGAGACGTTGGTGACGCTGGTGCCCGGCTTGGTGCCGAAGGTTACGGCGGTGGTGCCGGACAGGTTCGTACCGGTGATCGTCACCAGCGTGCCACCGCCGGTAGATCCCTGGTTCGGAGAGATGGGCATGGAAAGACTCCTCGCTGACAAGACAGGACAGAGGACACAGCGGAACCTGTGGACCGCCGGGCCACCCTTCGCGGAGGGCCCTTGCGGGAGGACGGATTACTGAGCCGTGCCGCCGGTCGATGGAGATCCCTCGTAGCCGCACAAAGGAAGAACCGGCAGGCGCCGCCCTTTACCGTGATCTCCGGTTATGGGATGGGCGGCCCACCGGTTCGCTGTTTCAAGTACCCCACAGGGAGGAATCTCTGACAAGGCGCCAGTCACCACACGTGGATGGTTGAGCGGGTCGCGGCGGGCGCCTGCGTACCACCGCTGTACCACCGGGGCACGCCCTCCCGTCGGCATATGCACTCCCGGCGGCGTATGCCCAGGGTCTTTCCCCGGTCAGCCCGGAAAACAGACCAGTCGGCACCGCCGAAGCGGCGCCGACTGGCTTTCCAACCCCCACCGGGTGCCCATCGCAGCCCCGGCTGACCTGCACCTTCCCCACGTGTGGAAGGGACAGACCATCCCGGCACCACGCATCCCGGATGGTTCGGGCTGCCCATTGGTTGGAATAGGTTCAGTAACGCAGGAACCCGGCATATGCCACAAGTTCCAGCTCACCGAGTCACCCGATCGGAGTAGCATGTGGAATGGTGGCCTCGCGTCTGAGGCCTCTTCACCGCTTCAGAGGTCGTCCACGTCGACCAGTCCGTCCTGGACGGCGCGGGCCACCAGGCTGGCCTTGGTCCGGGCGGGGCGGCCCACGTTCGCGTACTTGATACGCACGCGGTCCAGATACGAGTTGACCGTCCCCGTGGAGATGCCGAGGCGCTGCGCGACGAGTTCCTTCGACTCCGACTGGAACCACTCGATGAGTACGTTCTCCTCGCGTACGGAGAGTTGGGGGCGGTCGGCGCGGGCGTTCGTTCCCAGCGCGCCGGCCAGCGCGGGCGGCATGTAGGGCCGTTCGTCGGCCGCCGCCAAAGTCGCCTCGACCAGGTGCTGTTGGCCCTCGCTCTTGGTCAGAAAGGTCGCGGCCCCCAGGTCCAGGCAGTTGAGCGCGGTCTTCTCGTCGTCGCGCATCGAGTAGACGACCACCTGCCGCCCGGCGTCGACGAGCCGTCGCAGGCTGCCGAACGCGGGGCCGCCCTGGCCCAGTTGCAGATCCAGGACGACGACATCGGCCGTACTGCCCGGCGCGGTCCAGGCTTCCTGTACGGAGGAACCGGCCGCGACCACGGTGATGGGCCGCCGGGACACGGCGTA
>NZ_JBHXRX010000103.1:0-18484 GCF_042714995.1 Streptomyces sp. NPDC058665 | reverse complement strand
GGCATCGCAAGGCGCCGAAGTGCCCGCAGGGCGGTTTCCTGTGGGCACTTCGGCAACGCGGCGAGGTGCCGTGCCAGACGCTCCGGGCCCGCGAAGATCCGCCGGACAGGACCTAGGTCTGTCCGGGCGGGAGCTCGTTGTGCAGGAGCGCGGCGCCCAGTGGGGTGAGGGTGTGTACGTGGTAGGCGCCGTCCCGGTGGCTGACGACCAGCCGGGCGTCCCGTAGCGCCGAGACGTGTTCACTGGCCGTGGCGGGTGCGACGCGGAAGCGGCGGGCGAGTTCGCCGGTCGTCGTGCCCGCTTCGACGGCGGCGAGGATGCCGGCGCGGGTCGGACCGAGTACCCGGGCGAGCGCGTCGACGCCGCGTCGGCGTACGCCGGCGGCCGCCCAGGTGGTCGCGTGGTCGACGGGATAGACGACCACCGGGGCCAGTTCGGGGTCGACCAGCGCGACCGGGGTGCGCCAGCAGAAGAAGGACGGGATCAGGGTGAGGCCCCGGCCGTCGAGAGCGATGTCGAGGTCGGCCGGGTAGTCGGCCTCCAGCACCAGCTCGTCACTGCTCCAACGCAGCACGGGACGCAGTGAGTCGAGCAGCCCCACGGTGCCACCCGCGGCCTGCGCCCGGACCCGTGACGCGCGGTCGGCGTCGACGGCGGCACAGATGTCGTTCCAGCCCGGTTCGACGACGGCGCCGTGAACCAGCTTCACGGCGTCACCGAGGTCGCCGAGAATGTCCGCGTCCCCCTCGGCCAACGCGGCGCACCAGCGCGGGAGCCGGGACAGCCGGGCGGCGAAGGCGAGGTCACCCGCGAGGCGCGCGGGCGGAGTTGCGCGCAGCGCCCGCAGACCGGCCGTGAGTCCTCCGGCACTTTCCGCGGGGGTGAGGAAGTCCGGGAAATAGGTGGAGTTCTCGGGAACGAGAGCACGCAGAAACGTGAGCGGCGCGCCGGCCCGCCGCTCGTTCAACTCGGTGAGGGCGGCGGCCCGCCAACGCGAATAGACCGGCAGCCCGCGCCCTTTCGGGCCCAGCTTGTGCAGACCGAGAACGGTCTCCCACAGCGGGTCGGGTTCGGTGGCGAGCCGCACCAGCCCGAGATCACGCGCGGTGAAGTGAATGCGCAGCACGGCGGCTCACCTGCGGGAGGTGGCGGGGTCGGCGACCCGGCCGAGCGGGGCCGGTGGGAACGTCGCGATGCGGTCATCGGATGTCACGGAACGCACTCTGGCCGAAAGGGACAAGGTCCGGCAAGGGACGCCACCCTGCGAACAGGCGTCGGTCAAGTCACCGAGACGGTGCGCGTGTTGCCGTTGGGGACTGACGGTGGATCAGGCGCCCGTCGTGGAGCCCGGACGCACGATCATCAGGACCACGACCACCGCCCAGAGCAGGTTGAAGACCCCTGTCAGGCCCGCCAGCCGGGCGGCGGTGCGGGACGTTTCGTCGCCGGGTGCCCCGGCCACGGACGTCTCGATCATCCTCTCCTGGCCGGGCAGGATCGCCAGCGCCAGTATCGCGGCGGCGATCGTCGTCAGCACGATCGACGTGATCAGCCACGCGTCCGTGAGGACGCCGAGCTGCGCGCCGGTGGCGAATCCGAAGACCGGGACGGCGACGCCGACGATCGCGTAACCGCTGCAGATCCGGTGCAGCAGCACCGCGGCGCCGGCGGAGCGCCCGTCATCCCCGGTCGCCTGGCGCGCGTAGCGGGGGAACAACGACGCCGCCACGGCGATCGGGCCGACCACCAGGATCGAGGCGAGGACATGGATGGAGAGCAGCAGCTTGGTCACCGCGGGCCCCTTCAGGCAGATGCGTGAATATGTTGGCTGCCAATAGGTACCACGCCAATGCGTTCTATGAGTAGGCTGGCTACCCATGAAGGCAGACGCGGTACGCGGGCATCTGGACGGACTGTTGCTGGCCGTGCTCGAACCCGGCCCGCTGCACGGCTACGCGATCATCGCGGCGGTCCAGCAGCGGAGCGAGGGCGCGCTGCAGCTCCGTACGGGCACGATCTATCCGGCCCTGAACAGGCTTGAGCGGCTGGGACTGCTCGGCAGCAGCTGGGAGTCCGTCGGCGAACGCCGCCGACGCTGCTACCGGCTGACCGACGCCGGGCGCGGCAGCCTGGAGAGCGAGCGGACTGCGTGGCGCGAGTTCACGACGGCGATCGGCTCGGTCCTGAACCCGGCCGCCGCCACCCCGCAGCCCCGGACCGCGTCATGAGCGTCCCGCGCACCAGGAACGGTGCGAGCAAGCCCGACCCCGTCGCGGACTATGTCGCGGCCCTCTCCACCGCCTTGCACGGCCCCGTCCGGGCCAAGTCCCGGATGATCCAGGAGATCCGGGACGGTCTCACCGACACGGTGGAGGCCCACACCCGGGACGGTGTGCCCCACGAAGCCGCCGCCGCCCTGGCGGTACGGGAGTTCGGCACACCGGACGAGCTGGTGCCGGGCTGCCAGCGGGAGTTGACCATCGCGCAGACCCGGCGGACCGCCCTGTCGGTCACCCTCACCGTGCCGTTCCTGATCGCCTGCTGGCATCTGATCTGGACCTCGGGCCAGAGCTGGCAGCTCCAGCAGACGGCGCAGTTGGTCGCCGTCCAACTGGCCGCCGTCGCGGCCGTCGCGACGCTCCTCACGGCCGCCGCACTCGCCGCCACCGGCGCGCTCGCGCGCAAGCTGCCGACGCCGGAGCGGCTGCCGCTGGCGGTGGCCTGGGCCGGCACGACAGCGGGTGTGGCGATGGTGGTCGCCACACTCGCGCTCGCGGTGCTGTCACCGCTGGCCACGAACTGGCCACTGGTCACGCTCGCGGCCATGGTCACCGCCCTCTCGCACGGCATGGTGGCCTCCTCCGCCCGTGCGTGCCGCCGGTGCGCGCGTCTGCCGGTGTCCTAGGGTCTGTCGTTTGGCCGAAGGTGGGATTCGGATCGCCCATACAGCCCCAGGCGTGCAATCTCGGGCTATTTAAGGGGATATCCGTAAATAGCATGGCTTCAGCCATCGCCATTCGGCATCGAGTGCACTTCAGGAGGTCTTCGTGTCAGATATCGCGGCGCAGGGAACGCCAGAACGAAGAATCACCGGGCGACGTGACGGCGGTGAGCGTTCGCGGGGAAGGGTCGCGCGGGCCTGGCTGGGATTGGCCATGCTCGCGGGCCTGACGGTCCCGCTCGCCGTGGCATCGCCCGCCGCCGCGCATGACAACCCTGCGCACCACAAGCCTTCCCACGCCTATGTCACCAACGTCGAAGACGACAACGTGTCGGTGATCAGCACCAAGACCAACACCGTCACCACCACGATCCCCGTCGGCGACCGTCCTCTCGCCGTGGCCATCACCCCGAACGGTCGCCACGCCTACGTCACCAACAACAACAGCGACAACGTGTCGGTGATCGACACCAAGACCAACCGGGTCACCACCACCATCCCCGTCGGCGACGGACCCATCGGCGTGGCCGTCACTCCTAACGGTCACCGTGTCTACGTCGCCAACTTCACCGGCGACAGCGTGTCGGTGATCGACACCAGGACCAACCGGGTCACCACGACCATCCCCGTCGGCGACGGGCCTTTCGGCGTGGCCGTCACTCCGAACGGTCACCGCGTCTACGTCGCCAACGACCTCGGCGACGACGTGTCGGTGATCGACACCAGGACCAACCGGGTCATCACCACCATCCGTGTCGGCGACGGACCCGGCAACCTGGCCGTTACCCCGAACGGTCACCGTGTCTACGTCACCAACGCCAGCAGCGACAACGTCTCGGTGATCAACACCAAGACCAACACCGTCACCACCACGATCCCCGCCGGCGACCTTCCCAACGGTGTGGCTGTCACCCCGAACGGTCACCGTGTCTACGTCACCAACCTCAACAGCGGCACCGTGTCGGTGATCGACACCAGGACCAACACCGTCACGGCCACCATCCGTGTCGGCACCTGGCCCCGGGGCGTGGCCTTCACCCCGAACGGTGACCGCGCCTACGTCGCCAACCAGCTTTCCAACACCGTTTCGGTGATCGATACAAGGACCAACACCGTCACCACCACCATCCCCGCCGGCGACGGACCTGTCGGTGTCGCTATCGCCGAGGCCTGCCGGAGTCACGTTCGGGGCTGCGGAGAAGGAGGAGCAGGGCAGTGAGGGTGTCGTCGGCGGCGGCCGGTCCGACGGCGTCCAGGAGGAGGACCAGGCCCTCCTCGCCGTCCGCGTGACCCGGGGTCACGAGAGCCGCCGCGGCGAGCTGTTCCGGAGCGCCGGACAGCGGTCGGCATGACCGCGGCCCGGGTCGGGACCTGGTCCGACCCACCCCTGTGACAGGGGTGGGTCGGACCGCTCAGGAAGCCAGTGCCGGGATGATCTCGGAGCCGTACGTGTCGATCGTCGCCTCCTTCGCGTCGTGCATGTCGTAGACCGCGAACTGGTCGACGCCCAGGGCCTTCAGTGTCTTCAGCTTCTCGATGTGCGCCTCGACCGGGCCCAGCAGACAGAAGCGGTCCACGATGTCGTCGGGCACGAAGTCCGTGGACGGGTTCCCGGCGCGGCCGTGGTGGCTGTAGTCGTAGCCCTCGCGCTGTTTGATGTACGTGGTGAGCGCGTCGGGCACCAGGTCGGAGTGCTCGCCGTAGCGGCTCACCAGATCGGCGACATGGTTGCCGACCATCCCGCCGAACCACCGGCACTGGTCGCGCGCGTGCGCGAGGTCGTCGCTCACATAGGCGGGAGCCGCGACGCAGATGGTGACGGAGTCCGGGTCGCGTCCGGCGTCGGACGCGGCCGTCCGGACCGCCTTGACCATGGTCTCGGTGAGATACGGGTCGGCGAGCTGGAGGATGAAACCGTCGGCCTTCGCGCCGGCCAGCGCCAGCGCCTTGGGCCCGTACGCGGCCATCCAGACCGGCAGCTTCCCGTCCCGCACCCACGGCAGCCGCAGCGGCTTGCCGTCGACCAACGTCTCGCGGCCCTCGGCGAGTTCACGGATGACGTCGATCGCATCGCCGAGCCGCGCGAGCGTGTTGGGCGCCCGGCCGGCGACACGCATCGCGGAGTCGCCGCGCCCGATGCCGCACACGGTGCGGTTGCCGTACATCTCGTTGAGCGTGGCGAACGTGGACGCGGTCACCTCCCAGGTCCTGGTGCCCGGGTTGGTGACCATCGGCCCGACGGTCAGTTTGGTGGTGTGTTCGAGGATGCGGCTGTAGATGACGAACGGCTCCTGCCACAGCACGGCGGAGTCGAAGGTCCAGCCGTAGCGGAAGCCGTTGCGCTCGGCGCGCCGCATGAGTCCGACGACCTCCGCCGCGGGCGGGTCGGTCTGGAGGACGAGTCCGAAGTCCATGGCGGGGCCACTCCCAACTTTCAGGTGAGGTACTGACAGGTCGAGCGGGGGGTGTAGATGCCGTGCCCCGGGCGTCCGGTGTACTTCCGGCCGTCGATGACGACCTCACCGCGCGACAGGACGGTCTCGACCTGCCCGGTGATCCGCTTCCCCTCGTACACCGAGTAGTCGACGTCCATGTGGTGCGTCTCGGCGGACAGGGTCTGTTCGGCGTGCGGGTCGTAGATGACGATGTCGGCGTCGGCGCCGGGCGCGATGGTGCCCTTCTTGGGGTAGAGGCCGAACATCCTGGCCGGGGTCGCGCAGGCGATCTCGATCCAGCGGCGCCGGCTGATGTGCCCCTCGACGACGGCCTGGTGGAGCAGATCCATCCGGTGCTCCACGCCCGGCAGCCCGTTGGGGATCTTGGAGAAGTCGCCGCGGCCCATCTCCTTCTGCCCGTTGAAGCAGAACGGGCAGTGGTCGGTGGAGACCACCTGGAGATCGTCGGTGCGCAGTCCGCGCCAGAGGGCCGCCTGGTGTTCACGGGGCCTGAGCGGCGTCGAGCAGACGTATTTGGCGCCTTCGAAGTCCGGCTCGGCGAGATTGTCGGTGGACAGGAATAGGTACTGCGGGCAGGTCTCGCCGAAGACGGGAAGTCCCATGTCGCGGGCCGCCGCCAGCTCCGCGACGGCTTCCTCGGCGGAGACGTGGACGACGTAGAGCGGCGCGTCCGCGACACGCGCGAGCTGGATCGCGCGGTGCGTCGCCTCGGCTTCCAGCAGGACCTTGCGTACTTCTCCGTGGTAGCGCGGATCGGTGCGTCCGGCGGCAAGGGCCTGCTCCACGAGGACGTCGATCGCGATGCCGTTCTCGGCGTGCATCATGATCAACCCCCCGTTGTGGGAGGCCCGTTGCATGGCGCGCAGGATCTGGCCGTCGTCGCTGTAGAAGACGCCGGGGTAGGCCATGAACAGCTTGAAGGAGGTGATGCCCTCCTGGACGAGGAGGTCCATCTCCTTGAGGGAGTGCTCGTTGACGTCGGCGAGGATCATATGGAAGCCGTAGTCGATCGCGCAGTTGCCGTCCGCTTTCGCGTACCAGGCGTCGAGCCCTTCGCGCAGCGCCTGGCCCGGCGACTGGATGGCGAAGTCCACGATGGTGGTGGTGCCGCCCCACGCGGCGGCGCGGGTGCCGGTCTCGAAGGTGTCGGCGGCGAAGGTCCCGCCGAACGGCATCTCCATGTGCGTGTGGCCGTCGACGCCGCCCGGGATGACGTACTTGCCGGTGGCGTCGATGACCCGGTCGGCGGTCCAACTCGCGGCGACGCCGGAGCCGTTGGAGGCGAGCGCGACGATACGGCCGTCCTCGGTCAGCACGTCGGCGTGGACTTCGTCGGCGGCGGTGATGACCAGACCGCCCCGGACGAGCGTGCGATTACTCATGACATGACCTCCGTGACCTGACGGAATGTGAGCGTGAGCGTCGGTGGCGTGGCTGCTGTACTCAATCGACCGGCGACCAGAACTAGACGCTGTCCAGGGCGCGTTCGAGGATCGCCGCGCCCTCCTCCGCCTCGGCGACCGTGAGGGAGAGCGGAGGCGCGATGCGCAGCACGCTGGAGTCGTGGCCGCCGCCCTTGCCGATCAGCAGGCCGCCCTCGCGGGCCGCCTCCGTCACCGCCGCTGCCGCCTCCGGGTTCGCCTCGTCGGTGCCGGGTTTCACGAGCTCGATGCCGATCATCAGCCCCCGTCCGCGTACTTCCCGTACGGCGGGGACGGTGGCCCCCACCGCGCGCAGCCGCTCGATCAGCAGGCCGCCGACGCGGCGCGCGTTGCCGGGGAGGTCGTGTTCCAGGAGGTACGTGAGGTTGGCGACGCCCGCCGCCATCGTGACCGGGCTGCCGCCGAAGGTCGAAATGGAGTTGGTGTCCAGGCAGTTCATGATCTCGGCGCGGGCGACGACACCGCCGACGGACATGCCGTTGCCGATGCCCTTGGCGAAGGTGAGGATGTCCGGCGGGCCGTTGTCGGCGTGCGCCTGCCAGCCCCAGAAGTGCTCGCCGGTACGGCCCCAGCCGGTCTGCACCTCGTCGCTGATCCACAGGATGCCGTGTCGGTCGAGGACTTCGCGGAACGCGGCGTACAGACCGTCGGGCGGTGAGGTGAACCCGCCGACGCCCTGGATCGGTTCGGCGATCAGCGCGGCCGGCGTGCGGGTGTGTCCGAGCAGGTCCTCCAGATCGGCCACGCACGCCGCGATGAACTCGGCGTCGGACAGGTGCGCGTACGGGCCCCTGGTGCGGACGCCGCCGTGCACGTAGAGCGTCTGGAGCGGCGAGAGGCTCGTCGGGGACCAGCCGCTGTTGCCGGTGATGGCCACGGTGGAGAAGGACCGGCCGTGGTAGCTGTTGCGCATCGCCAGGATCTGGTTGGAGCGGCGGTACGCGGTGGCGAGCAGCAGCGCGGTGTCGTTGGCCTCGGTGCCCGAGGTGGTGACGAAGACCCGGGCGTCCGGGATGCCGGAGAGATGGGCGACGCGCTCGGCGAACTCGACCATCGGGCGGTTGAGGTAGAGCGTGGAGGAGTGGATGAGCCGCCCGGCCTGTTCGCTCACCGCCTTGGTGACCTCGGGGAGGGCGTGGGCGGTCATGGTGGTGAGGATGCCGCCGAAGAAGTCGAGATAGCGGTTGCCGTCGGCGTCCCAGACGTGCCGGCCCTCGCCGTGGGTGAGTTCGACGGGCCGCCGGTAGTAGAGCGCCAGCCAGTCGGGCAGGACGGCACGGTGCCGGTCGTACAGGTCGGTGGCCGGCGGCTGGACGGGCGCTCGATGGGACGGGGCGGAGGCGGCGGAACCGGCGGCCGGACCGGCGGCGGCCTGCGCATCGGACGTACCGGCGGGCGTACCCGCGGGCGCTTCGGTCACGGTTGCACCAGCCCCTCGTACGCGTCCGGGCGGCGGTCCCGGTAGAACGCCCACTGCTGGCGCACCTCGTCGATGACCCCGAAGTCCAGGTCCCTGACGACCAGTTCCTCGGCTTTGTCGCTCGCGGTCTCGCCGACGAACTGGCCGCGCGGGTCGACGAAGTACGACGTCCCGTAGAAGTCGTTGTCGCCGTACTCCTCCTGGCCGACGCGGTTGATCGCGGCGATGAAGTACTCGTTGGCGACGGCGGCGGCGGGCTGCTCCAGCTGCCACAGATAGCTGGAGAGACCGCGCGAGGTGGCCGAGGGGTTGTAGACCAGTTCGGCGCCGTTCAGGCCGAGTTGGCGCCAGCCCTCCGGGAAGTGCCGGTCGTAGCAGATGTATACGCCGATCTTGCCCACGGCGGTGTCGAAGACGGGCCAGCCCGCGTTGCCCGGCTTGAAGTAGTACTTCTCCCAGAAGCCCTTGACCTGCGGGATGTGGTGCTTGCGGTACTTGCCGAGATACGTGCCGTCGGCGTCGATCACGGCCGCGGTGTTGTAGTAGAACCCTGACTGCTCGACCTCGAAGACCGGCACGACGACGACCATTCCGGTCTCCTGCGCGAGGGCGCGCATCCGGGTCACGGTCGGCCCGTCGGGGACCGGTTCGGCCCACCGGTAGTGCTCAGGCTCCTGCACCTGGCAGAAGTAGGGGGCGTTGAACACCTCCTGGAAGCCGATGACCTTGGCGCCTTGCCGGGCCGCCTCGCGGGCGTGGTCCTCATGCTTGGCGATCATGGATTCGGTTTCGCCGGTCCAGGTCGCCTGGACGAGTGCGGCGCGTACGACTCTGGCCACGAGCTGCTCCTTCGGCGGGAAGGTCGGGCTTTGTTCTCGGGCTTTCTACGCCCGTAGATACGGTGCGTAGGAGGAGAACCTAAGCCCGCCGTCCCACCGGGGCAAGACCATCGCTGTCAAGCCGCTGAGTCGATCATGTTTCGCACCCGGCCGGTCCACAGATGGCCCAAGGCGTGTCCGGACGGTCCGTTCCGGACGGGTCCGGCGTCAGCCGCTGATCCCCGCGCTCCGCAGCGCGCGGGCGAGATCACGCTCGTGGGTGGTGGAGACGCCCCGGGCCGCCTCGATCAGCCGCGGTACCAGCCGGGGAGGGTCCACGGCGGCGATCGACGCCGCGTCCTCGGGCGTACGGGCCCGGACGAAGGCCCCGAGCAGCGCCTGGACCTCCTGGGCGCGGCCCGCGTCGCCGAGGGCGACGACCGCGTGGGCGATGTCCTCGGCGGACCGGGACACGCCCTGGCGCAGCAGTACGCCGCAGTCCGCGTCGCGGCCGGCCATCGCGAGCGCCCCCGCAGCCGCGGCGAGTCTGTCGGGCGGCAGGGACGACACCTCCCAGAGCACCGATGCCCAGTCGGCGCCCAGTTCGGCGCGGTGCAACTCGGCTGCGAGGAAGGGCAGTTGTTCGGCGGGCCCGGCGGCGGCCTCGTAGATGACGACATGCGCCTCACCGCTGCGGCCTGCCGCGCGCAGCCCGACGAGCACGGCCACCGTGTCGAGCGCGGCGCGGCGTGCCTCGGACTGCTGCCGGGTCATTCCGGCGTCCGGTCCCTCCTTGCGGTCCCGCTCGGAGCCGGGAGCACCGCCGAAACGGGCGCCGCGGGGCGGCGCGGTGGCGGCGGGCGGGACGAGGGGGGTGGCCGAGGGATCGGCGCCTTCGGTGAAGGCGAAGCGCGCGCCCCGCTGCTTGCGCAGCTTGCGGCGCGGGGCGGGCACCTGCGCCATCTCCGGTGAATCGTCCGCGCCGACGGCGGGGTTGGAGCCGGTGTCGCCCGCGTCGCCGAAACCACGGCGGCTGTCCGCGCCGTCGGCGGAGCCGGCCTCACCGGTCCGGCCCGGCTCCGGGCGGAACCATTCGTCGGGCATGGCCGGGCGACCGCGCTCGGGGCGGCCGAAGACCGACTGGTCGTCCGCCGCCGGCGCCTCGGCCCGGTACCACCCGTCGGCGGACGTGGGTCTCGCCTCTGGCGCGGCGTGCGCCGGAGATGGCGCGCGCGGAGCGGGTGCGCCGCGGCCGGATTCCGCGTCCGCCGGTACGTTCGGCCGGGCGGCGACGGCCGCGAGGCGTTCGCTCAGTTCGGTGCAGCGTGCCGTGGCGCGCGCGTAGTCGTCGCGGACCCAGGCCAGATCGTATTCGAGCTGATCCGACTCGGGCGAACCCTCGCCGGCCAGCCGGAGGCGGCGCATGACCTCGTCGGCCCGGCCCGCCGCCGCGGCCTGTTCGTGCCGCATCAGCCGCAGCCGCTCGTTGAGCGCGTCGGGGCCGCCGGGGAGGCGGTCGTGCGCGGCGGCGGACGCGGCGTGCAGCCTGCTCGCGCGGGCGGTCTCGCGGTCGACCGGACGGTTCTCGTGGCTGGCGGCGAGATCGTGGAGCAGCGACTCCACCACGTCCCAGGGGGGTACTTCGGCGCCGTCCAGACAGGCCCTGAGCCCCTCGGGGTCGCGCTGCCTGAACACCGCGTACCAGCCGCCGTCCGGGTCGAGGAGCGCCGTCATCCCTCGGAAGTACCGCGCGAATGCCCCGATCTCCGCCGGAAGTTCATGCCTCGTCATCGCTGTCTTTCCCGCCCCTGCCCTGCTGCGCACTGCCGTAAGGGAACCGTCCGGCCCGCCGGCATGAAACCGCAGCCGTGTTACGTGACGGCTACGCGGGGTTGTCGCGCACGGTGCGGTGCGATCACTCAAGTATGGCTTCAGCGGGTGTTCGACGTCACGTTTCCGAGGAAAAAATGTGGTGAGACGTCAAGGTTCTTTCACAAGTCGGCGCGCCGGACACAGGTCAGAAACTGATGGCGATTCCCGTGTGCACGCGCTTCCCGCGCCGTACGAGCGCGGCCGGCCGGGCGACGAGCCAGAACTGCCAGGTGTACTTGCGGGCAAGGAGTCTGTTGATCCGGGCGAGCCCGTCACCCTCCAGCAGCCGGGCCGTCCCCTTGGCGCTCGCCGCGCCCGGCGTGATGCGTCCGCGCACGTCACAGGCGGTCACGACGACACTGCTGTTGTTCCGTATCCGCTTGATCTTCCAGGCGTCGCTACGGCTGTAGATGAACAACTCACCGCCGTCCACGGCGTGCCAGACCGGAGTGTCGACTCCGGTGCCGTCCTTGCGGTAGGTGGTGAGGCTGACATAGCGGCTGCGTCCGAGCGCGTCGAGAGTCACGGCGCCGAGCCTACGCCGTGCGGGCGGGAAAGCCTCCGCGGCGACCGGGATCCGAAACGCTGCCGCCCACGTGGCGCCGCTCAGGCGGGCAGTGGCGAGCAGGCCGCGGCGACCTCGTCCATCGACAGTCCCAGCGCCCCGGCGAGCGCCGCGACGGTGAAGAAGGCGGGTGTCGGGGCGCGGCCGGTCTCGATCTTGCGCAGCGTCTCGGGCGAGAGTCCGGCGACGGCCGCGATCTCCACCATGCTGCGCGGTCCGCGCGCCTCGCGGAGCAGCCGGCCCAGCCGCTCGCCGCGCTCGCGCTCTTCGGGGGTCAGGGGGGTGCGTACCATGCCGTCATTGTAATACCGGAAGCAAGCGGTATAGTTATTGGAATGGTAGAGATCAAAACGGACGCGTCCCTGGACGCCATGCGCGTCGCGGGCCGGATCGTCGCACAAGCGCTCACCGCGGTACGGGAGCGGGCCGCCGTCGGCGTGACCCTGCGGGAGCTGGACCTGGTCGCCCGCGCGGTGCTGACCGATGCGGCGGCGGGCTCGCCCTTCCTCGACTACCGCCCCTCCTGGGCGCCGGTCCCCTTCCCGGCCGTCATCTGCGCGTCGGTCAACGACACGATCGTGCACGGCATCCCCGGCGACCACGCGCTGCGCGACGGCGACCTCGTCAGCATCGACTGCGGTGCCTCGGCGGGCGGCTGGGTCGGTGACTCGGCGATCAGCTTCACCGTGGGCCGGGCCCGCCCGGAGGACACCCGGCTCGTCGACACGGCCTTCGAGGCCCTGGACGCGGGTATCGCGGCGGCCCTCGTCGGCAACCGCGTGGGCGACATCGCCCACGCGATCGGACGCGTCTGCCGCGCCGCCGGCTACGGGATCCCGGACGGCTTCGGCGGCCACGGCGTCGGCCGCACCATGCACGAGGACCCGGGCGTGCCCAACGAGGGCAGGCCCGGCAGGGGCATGCCGCTGCGCCACGGCATGGTGCTGGCGATCGAGCCGATGCTGATCGCGAGCGGGAGCGACGACCACTACACGGCGAGCGACGGCTGGTCGATCCGTACGTCGGACGGCAGCCGCGCGGCGCACGCCGAGCACACGGTGGCGATCACGGACGAGGGCCCGCGGATCCTGACACAGCTCTGACGGGGTTCGCGACCTGGGCCGTGTCTTCGAAGTAGCGCCGTCCGCCTGCCAGGCGGGACTTCGAAGACACGGCCCAGGCGCGTACGGCGCCGCCCCTCGCCGGGGCGGCGCCGTGCGCGTTCTCGCCTCGCGCGTTACCGGCGTCCGGCCGGGTGCACCACCATCGCGGAGCCGCCGCCCCTGCGGTCCTTCTCCGCCGCCGCCAGCCAGCGGCCGTCCGGCAGCCGCTGAACGCCGGTCGCCGCGCCGATCTCCGGGTTCCTGGTGAACGCGTGTCCCAGTGCTTCGAGTTGGGCGCGCAACGGGCTGTCGTACAGCCCCGGCTCCAGCTCCGTCGCCGCCGCGTTGCGCTGGCTCGCGCGCGGCGCCGCGATCGCGTCGACCAGCGGCAGACCCCGGTCGAGATGACCGGTGAGCGTCTGGAGCACGGTCGTGATGATCGTCGCGCCGCCCGGGGAGCCGAGCGCCAGGAGCGGGCGGTCACGCTCGTCGAGCACGATCGTCGGGGAGATGGACGACCTCGGCCTCTTGCCGGGGCCGGGCAGGTTCGGGTCGTGGACGGCCGGGTTCGCCGCGGCGAACGAGAAGTCCGTCAGCTCGTTGTTGAGGAGGAAGCCCCGCCCGGGAACGGTGATGCCGCTGCCGCCCGTCGACTCGATCGTCAGTGTGTACGCGACGACGTTGCCCCACTTGTCGGCGGCCGTCAGATGGGTGGTGTTCTCCCCCTCGTACGTCGTGGGCGCCGCCGTACCGCCCGCCGCGCACGCCACCGGCTTCGACGGGTCACCGGGCGCGAGCGGGCTCTTCAGCACCGCGTCGTCCTTGATGAGGCATTCCCGGGAGTCGGCGAACCGCTGCGACAGCAGGCCCTTGGTGGGGACGTCCTCGAAGGCGGGGTCACCCAGCCAGCGGCCCCGGTCGGCGAAGGCGATGCGGCTCGCCTCGATGAAGCGGTGCAGATACTTCTCCTGCGAGGCGTCCGAGAGGTCCGTGCGCTCAAGGATGTTGAGCGCCTCGCCGACGCTCGTGCCGCCGGAGGAGGACGGCGCCATGCCGTACACGTCGAGCCCCCGGTAGGAGACCTTCGTCGGCGCCTGGCGCTTGGTCCGGTACGCGGCCAGGTCCTCGGTCGTCAGATCGCCCGGCCGGACCTTGCGTGTGGCGTCCGGGTCGACGGGCGGGGTGCGGACGGTGCGCACGATGTCGCGGGCGAGGTCGCCCCGGTAGAGCGCGCCGGTGCCGCGCCGGCCCAGCTCCGCGTACGTACGCGCCAGGTCGGGGTTCTTGAACACCGAGCCGGTCACCGGGAGTTCACCGCCGGGCAGGAACAGCTCGGCGCTGGCGGGGAAGTCGGCGAACCGCGCCTGGTTCGAGGCGGTCTGGGAGCGGAACGTCTCGTCGACGGTGAAACCGTCCTTCGCCAGCCGTTCGGCGGGCTTCAGCAACTCCCGCAGCGAGGCGCTCCCCCAGGAGTCGAGCGCCGTCTCCCAGGTCGCCGGGGTACCGGGCGTACCGACACCGAGTCCGCTCGTCATCCCCTCCGCGAAGGGGATCGGCTTGCCGTCCTCCTGGAAGAGGGTGGCGTCGGCCGACTTGGGGGCGGTCTCGCGGCCGTCGATGGTGTGGACGGAGCGGGACCTGGCGTCGTAGTAGACGAAGTAGCCGCCACCGCCGATGCCGGCGGAGTAGGGCTCGGTGACGCCGAGAGCGGCGGCGGTCGCCACCGCGGCGTCGACGGCGTTGCCGCCGCGCCGCAGCACCTCGATGCCGGCGGCGGATGCGTCCTTGTCGACGCTCGACACCGCCCCGCCGTAGCCGACGGCGACCGGTGATTTGACGGGGGTCTTGGTGACCGATGAGGGTGAGAAGGAGGGCGCCGACGGCGGGGCGGCAGCCCCCACCGAGAGCATCGCGGCGGTGAGAGCCACGATCGAGACGTTACGTGCGGCGAGGCGGGGCATCTGTACCTCCGGGGGACATCCGTCCGGGGAGCGTAACTTCACCACTCGCGCCCCGCCAGAACCACTAGAACTCCTCCGGCGGATCTTCGCGGATAAGGCCGGGACAGGACCTGGCCTCCAGGCCGGTGCGGGATGTCCGTCGTGGCGCCGTGCCGCTAAAGTGCGCGCCCATGACTGACGACGTACGCAACATCGTTCTCGGGGTGCTCGCCGCCGGTGTCTCCGCCTTCCTCGGCTGGTTCGCCCGTACGTATCTCTGGCGCCGCAAACTCAGGCGGAAGCAGGCGTTCTTCGGGCTGCCCGGCAACTCCGAATGCCTGCTGGTCGTCAACCGGGAGGCGGGCGGGGACGGTGCCGTCCACCGTCATGACGTCTTCGCTCTTCTTGAGATATCCGCGCTGATCAAGGACTGCGGCGCGCACGCCCAGATAGTCCAGCACGACTCGGCGCAGCAGGGGTTCGGTGAGCGGACGGAGTTCTGCCTCGGCGGCCCCGCGTCGAACCGCCGGATGGCCGCCCATCTCTCCTCGCTGCTGCCCGGCGTCAAGATCAACACGGATCCGGATCCTGGCCCGGACCGCGGGGCGTTCCAGATCGGCAGCGAGCGCTACCGGGTGGACCCCGGTGTGGCGGAGTACGTCATCCTGGCGCGGCTGACCGCCGGTCAGGACTCCCGGCCGGTCTTCCTCTTCTGCGGACAGCGGGCCATCACCAACCAGGCGGCCTCGCGCTATCTGGCCAAGCACCACGAGAAGCTGGCGCGCAAGCACGGACGCGACACATTCTGTCTGCTGCTCAAGGTGGTCAACTCGCAGGCGTACGGCCCCGATGTGGTCGAGCTGGTCGCGGATGTCACCAGGGCGGCGCGGGAGCCCGCACCGGCCGCACGCACCTCGCACCGGGCGTCAAGCTGACGGGGTCCGGCGGGCGGGACCGCGGGAGGGGGGACCGCGGGAAGGGTGCCGGGGGAACGGGGCCGCAGGAACGGGCCTGCGGGAACGGCCGGAAGAAGGGGAGAGCGGCGCCCTCGTCGTGCCTCACGACGACGCGGGCCCGCTCCATGTCGGACACGGCCCCTCCCGGCACGCAGCTGACCTTCTCCCCGGCCGCGCCCGACCCATGGTGCCTGTCGGTCCCGCGGCGCGAGAAGTGATCCCCGGCTGCTGCCGGAGGGTCCTCCCGCGAGTGGCGGGAGGCGGGCCATGTCCCTTGAGCTACCGCGCGTCGGGCGGCGGCGGGACCATCCCCGCGTGCGTGGAGCACGGCGGACGCGTACGGAGCACCGGGCGGTACCCGAGACCGTCGCGACATCCGTGGCCTCTGCGGGCAAGACCACCGTCACCATGGGGATGAACGGCAAATCGTAGTCCAGATCCGCCGCGATGAGCTCGCCCGCGTACCCGAACTCCCGGACCGGGAGATCCCGTCGGGGTTATGTGGATGATTTGTGGATCGCGCTGCGGCTCCCGCCGCGGACTGCCCGTCGGACCGTGGTCGACGGCCATACACTGCCCTCCCCGTTCTCGGCTCTGTCGAGGTCAGCGCAAACTATCCAGCGCACCAAGGGACTTCACGCCCGACACGCATAAATCGGGCATAAGCCGTATTAACGACCGGGTGGCGCGGTTCGCCGGTCAGGCCTCGGACGCTTCCGCGTACACCTGTGACAGTTCGGGCGCGCCACTGACGGCCCAGTCGAGACCGGCCTCCACGACCTGGATCTCCCGGCCGGAGACGAGCCGTACGACGGGATGACCGCCGGGCCAGATGTGCCAGGCCGCCCCCTTGACCGTACGGACGATGACGGTGCCGAGATACAGCCCCGCGTCGTTGCCCAGCCAGGGCAACTCCTCCGGGTCGTCGCGCCAGCGCGGGGGCAGTTGGTCCAGAGCCTCCAACGAGGCCGGGGAATCGTCCAGTTCGAGTCCGGACTGCGCCGCCCGGACACGCAGCAGCTCGCACTCCGACAGCAGTTCCGCCACGCCCTCCGCGTCATCCCCGACGACGGACGCCTGCGCGACCCCCTCGTCCGCGCTGTTCTTTTTGCGCCAGTTGTCCAAGAAAGGGATGTTCATACCACTCAGCCTGCCATTTCCCCGTGCCCGCGCACCTCAGGGCACGCGGGCGGTATCAGAGGCAGAATGCCCACGGCCAGACCCGCCGATGCCGACCGCGTCCCCCGGAACATCAGAGGTCGAGATCCACGACGACCGGGGCGTGGTCCGAGGCACCCTTGCCCTTGCGCTCCTCACGGTCGACATAACTGTCCTTGACGGCAGCGGTGAAGGGCCCGTTGCCGTAGACGAGGTCGATTCGCATACCCCGGTTCTTCGGGAACCGGAGTTCACGGTAGTCCCAGAAAGTGTACGGCTGGTCGTACTTGAGCGGGCGCGGCATCACATCGGACAGACCACCGTCACGGAGGGCCGCCAGCGCCGCACGCTCGGCGGGTGTCACATGGGTGGCGCCCTCGAACAGCGCCGGGTCCCACACGTCCTGGTCGGTCGGCGCGACGTTGAAGTCGCCGAGGACGGCGAACGGCCTCTCCCCCGCGCTGTCCTCGGCCACCGCCGTGCGCAGCGCCTCCAGCCAGCGCAGCTTGTACGCGTAGTGCTCGTGCGTGACCTCGCGGCCGTTGGGCACATACACCGACCAGATCCCGACGCCGCCACAGGTCGCCGAGATGGCGCGGGGCTCCTCGACACCCTCGTACTCCGGGCCGCCGGGCAGGCCCTTGACGACATCGTCCAGACCGACGCGGGAGATCAGCGCCACGCCGTTCCATCTCCCCGAGGCGTTGACCTCCGACTCGTAACCCAGCTCGCGCAGGGCGTCGGAGGGGAACTGCTCCAGGGTGCTCTTGGTCTCCTGGACGCACAGCACGTCCGTGCCCGTGCTCTCCAGCCAGGCCAGCAGCCGGGGCAGCCGGGCGGTGATCGAATTGACATTCCAGGTGGCGATGCGCATGCACAACAGCCTATCGGCGGGGTCTGACAGTCACCCTCGCGACCGTCCCTCTTCAGGCTCGCGACCGTCCCTCTTCAGGAGGTCACAGGTCGGTGGCCTCACCGGGGGCGAGCCTGCTGTGCCCGCCGCCCCCGAGGCGGTCGAGCATGCCGTCGTACAGAGGCCGCGCCAGATCGGTGAGCAGCGCGTCGTGGATGTCGAAGCTGCGCCGCGGCTTGACCTCGCGTACGTAGTCGATCACCTCGGAGATCTTGTTCCAGGGCGCGTGCACGGGGAGCATCAGCGTCTCGACCGACCGGCCGGGGACGGTGAGCGCGTCGCCGGGGTGGAAGAGCGAACCGTCCACCAGATAGCCGACGTTGGTGATCCGCGGGATGTCGGGATGGATCACCGCGTGGAGTTCCCCGTGCACCTCCACGTCGTAACCGGCCGCCGTGAAGGTGTCGCCGTGGCCCACGGTGTGCACCCGGCCCGGAAAGGCCCCCGACAGCTTGTCCGAGACACTGCGCAGAGTCCAGATCTCGGCCGCCGGGTTGCTTTCGAGGGCGGCCCGCAGCCGGCCTTCCTCGAAGTGGTCGGGGTGCTCGTGCGTGACGAGAACGGCGTCAGCGCCGATCGCCGCGTCCTCCTCACTGAAGACGCCGGGATCGATGACAAGCGTCCGCCCGTCCTTCTCCAGTCGGACGCAGGAGTGGGACTTCTTGGTGAGCTTCACCGTGATCACCTCGTGTCGCGGGTTCCTGGGCGGTGTTCCGTACGACACCGGCATCGCACCCTCCCATGGTCGACATCCGCCTCCAGGACGGCAAACGGGCGGGCCGGGGCACTCTCGCCGGCTGTCGGGCTAGGGTCTGTCGTTTGGATCAGGCCGGATCAGGGAGCGCCCGCCGCGGCAGCGGCTGATGTCCCGTTGGTGCGTGCGGTCGCAAGGCGGAGGAG
>NZ_JBHXRX010000102.1:0-18771 GCF_042714995.1 Streptomyces sp. NPDC058665 | reverse complement strand
GGGGGGGGGGGGGGGGGGGGCGGGCCCCCCCCCCCCCCCCCACCACCGCCGTCAGGGTCGTCACGGTCTCGGCACGGTGATGCCGTACCCCCGCCGCAGCAGCCGGGGCAGATAGTCCCGGAGCGCGGCCACGCTCTGCGAGCGGTCGCCGCCCGCGTCGTGCGACAGCACGACCGCCCCGGGCGCCGCCTGGTCGATCACTCTGCGGACGATCTTCCCGGTGCCCGGCGACTCCCAGTCGAGGGTGTCGAGGCTCCAGGCGAGCGGCTCCATACCGAGGTCGGCGCCGATCTCGAAGGTGTGCCGGTTCCAGGCACCGTACGGGGCGCGGAACCAGGCCGGTGGCCGGCCCAGCGTCCGCTCGATCACCTCGCTGGTGCGCTCCATCTCCGAGCGGATCCCGCCCGGCCGCAGCTTCGGCAGCTCCGGGTGGGACCAGGAGTGGTTGCCGACGATGTGCCCGTCGTCGGCGATCTCGCGCAGCAGGTCGCGCCGGCCCGTGGCCATGCCGCCGCAGACGAAGAACATCGCCCGTACGTCGTGTCTGCGCAGCGTCTTCAGGATGCCGGGGGTGTAGCGGGGGTCGGGCCCGTCGTCGAAGGTGAGGACCATCGAGCGGCCCAGCTCCGGCAGTTCCAGTAAGGGCTCGCGGCGTACGGGAAGCTTGGCGGGACGGTACGCGGGCGGCTGGAAATCGGTCATGGGACTCAGCCGGTAGGAGGACGGCGACCGGGGCAGGGCCGCGGCCCGCGGTCCCGCCGCCGGGGAGCCCCCCGGCGGGCCCTCGGTCGCCGGACGCCCGGGGGTGTGGGCCTCTCCCGCGGTGAGCAGCCGGGTCAGCCCGACGGTCCCGAGGACGGCCGCGATACGCAGCACGGCCCGGCGCCCCGGAATCATCTGGTTCTTTGTGATGGCGTCCATGGCCAATGGCTCGCACGGCCGGTGCGTCCTGTCCCTCAGCGACACCGTGGAGGGCCGGGAAAGCACCCGATGGGATGAGCCGATGAGCTTCGGCCGGACCGCACTCCGATGGAGGCCTACCGGGGACTTCACCCCGGCCACCCGCCTGGGCGGCTCTCCCGGGAGCCGATAGCCTCTCTGCCGTGACGGATCAGCAGCCCTCCCCCTTCGAGCGTGGCACGGACGGCCCCAAGGTGATCGTCGCCGGTGTGGACGGCTCCGAGTCGTCGCTGCGCGCGGCGTCGTACGCCGGTGGTCTCGCCCGGCGGCAGAACGCCCTTCTCGCCGTCGTGTACGTGCAGCCGCTGCTGCCGTCGGGCGCCGCCCTCGGGGCCCCGGTCGCCGACACGACCGAGGAGATCGCCGAGAGTCTCGCCGAGGAGATCCGCGCCAACGCGGAGCGGGTCAAGGGCATATGGGACGTCCGCTGGGAGTTCCACACGCTGCGCGGCGACCCGTACAACGGGCTGGTCACCGCGGCCGACGACCTGAAGGCGGACGCCGTGGTGGTGGGCGCGTCGGAGTCGGCCGGGCACCGGTTCATCGGCTCGGTGGCGGTGCGGCTGGTCAAGGCGGGCCGGTGGCCGGTGACGGTCGTTCCGTAGGGCGACGGTCGATGGGTGCCGGGTGTCGGCCGGGTGTCAACGGCCCATCGTCAGACCGTCCTTGGCGGCGCCGCGAGAGAGTACCGCCGCCTCGATCGCGGAGCGCGTGGCCCGGTAGCCGTCCCTCGCCGGGTCGTTGTCCCGCACCCGCGACAGATTGACCACGCGTCCGGCGTTGTTGTCCATGGTCTGCGGAATGAACTCCGCCTTCGTCACCGGCCAGCGCTCCCCCTTGGCCGCCGGCGGCGCGAAGATAAACCGGCCGATCGAGCCCTGGGTGCCGCGCGGGTCGTGCTGTCCGGCGTTGTTGGTCATCTCGCCGGCGATCTGGTCGCCCATGCCGTAGATGATCCAGGTGCCGTTGACCTTCTCGTACGCCTGCGGGACATGGACGTGCGTACCGACGATCAGGTCGATGTCGGGACGGCCGTCGGTCGCGGACGCGGTGAGCCGCCGGCCGAGGTCCAACTGCCTCTCGTCCGGCGCCTCCTGCCACTCCGTGCCCCAGTGCATGCTCACCACGACGACGTCGGCGCCCGCAGCGCGTGCGGCGCGCGCGTCGGCGACGATCTTCTCCTCGTCGATGAGGTCGACGGCCCACGGTTGTCCGGCGGGCAGCGGGATGCCGTTGGTGTCGTAGGTGTAAGCCAGTTGGGCGATCTTCGCGCCGCCGGCTTCGAGCAGCGCGGGCCGGGTGTCCTCGTCGGCCGAGCGCGCCGAGCCCACGTGCTTGACACCGGCCTTGTCGAGCGCGCCGAGGGTACGGGTGATGCCGTCGGCGCCGGCGTCCAGGGTGTGGTTGGAGGCGGTGGAGCAGGAGTCGTAGCCGGTCGCCCTGAGCGCGGTGGCGACCTCGGGCGGCGACTTGAACGACGGGTAGCCGGTGAAGGGTCCGCCGTCGGGGCCGTACACCGTCTCCATGTGGCAGATCGCGACATCGGCGGCGGAGACGACGGACTTCACCCCGGAGAGCATCGGTACGAAGTTGTGCCCGGTGCCACCCGCGTCGACGTTGGCCCGTGCGATGACGGAGTCGTGCGGCAGGACGTCCCCGGAGGCGACGAGCGTGAATCCGCCCCGCTTGCCCGCCTCGCCGCTCGCCGACGAGCCGAGCCCGGTGCCACTCCTGACGGGCAGCTCGGAGTCGGAGCCGGAGTCGCCTCCGCCGCATCCCGCGGCCGTGGCGAGCAGCAGGGCGGCGGCGGCCACCGCTCCGTGTCGCATGCGCGTCGTCATCGGTCAGGCTCCTTCATGGATGAGGAAGGCGACCAAACGGTCAACGCATACATATCGTCATATTAGTACGACTAATGCTCCCGAACCGGTGAAGCACCCGAAAGGGATGAAGCGGATCGGCCGAACCGTTCACCGCACCACTCGCCGCGCGGAGCGACCGCTCGTCGCAGACCCTTGTGAGCCGTCTGTCCCCGGACGTACCGGATGCGTTCCGATACGCCAACGGCGACGACGCCGAACACCCGGACCCCCGCGAGAAGGGACGTTCACGATGACCACCGCCACGGCCACGGCGACGACCGACGAGCGGGCGCTGGCGGAGTTGCAGCGCGAGCACGGCGCCGCGCTGCTCCACTTCCTGCTCGGTCTGACCTACGGCGACCGGCAGCGCGCCGAGGACCTGCTCCAGGAGACACTGGTCCGCGCCTGGCAGCACCCCGAGGCGTTCGAGGGCCCCTACGAGTCCATGCGGCCCTGGCTCTTCACCGTGGGCCGCCGGCTGGCGATCGACGCCCGCCGCTCACGTCTGGCCCGCCCGGCGGAAGTCAGCGACGGCGTACTCGAAGCCACTCCGGAACCCGGCGATCCCACGGAGCGGTCCGTCGCCGCGCTCGACGTACGGCAGGCGGTGAAGTCGCTGAGCCCTGAGCACCGCGCCGTGCTCGCCCAGATCTACTTCAAGGGCCTGAGCGTCGTCGAGGCCGCGCAGGTGCTTGGCATACCGGCCGGAACCGTCAAGTCCCGCTCCTACTACGCGCTGCGCGCCCTCGGCCGCTCGCTGCCGGGCTACCACAGGTCCTCCTCGTCGAAGAGTGCGAGGAGCGCCGCGCCATCGGCCACCTCCGCATAGTGGGCGGCGCACCTGGGACAACCGTCCAGGTGCTCGGCGATCAGCCGGTCCTCATCTGGCGTGAGCCCTCCCAGCGCGTAGGCACCGAGCTGCGACCGCACATGCGGGTCACCGCCGGCCTCACTCGTCACAATCGCCTCCGGTCCGCTGTCCGATCCTGCTCTTCTGGCCACGCTGGGCACCGGCCGCCGGTTCAATGCTCGGTGAAGCAGCGTCCCCGGAGAGGAAGGAAGGCGGAAAACAATGCGTCCGGAACGTCATGACGAAGGCCGTGGTGGCGGCCTGCTCGTCCCCATGGCATGGATGTCCGCGGAGTACGTCGCCGACGAACTGCTGCGCACCGGCGACCTGATGCCGCCCACCACACTTGAGTACCGGGCCGGCCGCGACGCCCTGGCCCTGACCATCTTCCTGTCCGACGGACCGGTCGGCGGCGTCGGCGGGGTGGCGCGGATGGCCGAGTGGCGGACACTGACCGCGTACGGCACCGGTTGGCGTGAATGGGTCTGTCACCAGCTCGACCTGCTGGAGACCCGCGCCTTCCAGGCGGAACGGACCGGGGCCGCGGGCCCCGACCCGGATCTGGAGCTGGCCCTGGCCGCCTGGCGGTGGCTGGAGGAGACCGAACTGCTGGCGCCGGATCTCGACGCGATGGGGGCGCAGGGCGGTGACCCGCGCGCCGACGGTGACGCGGGCGCGGAGGGGCACGAGGAGGAGGGACCGCAGGTGTGGACCCCGGCATGGCAGCTGGGGCTGCCGCTGGGGCATCTGGCGATACATCTGTTCTGAGGCCGTTGCCCCCTCTCGCCCCTGAACTCCCCTGCGCTGCCCTGCTCCTGAGGCCGGTTCAGGTGCCGTGCACACCCGCGCGGTACTTGGGGATCCGTACCGCGATCCGCATTCCCGCCCCCACCCCCGTCTCGATGACGAGCCCGTAGTCGTCCCCGTAGACCTGCCGCAGCCGCTCGTCCACGTTGAGCAGTCCGATGCCCGTGGACAGCCCTCCCTCGCCGCGCAGGATGCGGCGCAGCCGCTCCGGGTCCATGCCCACCCCGTCGTCCTCGATCACGACCTCCGCCTCCGATCCGGCGTCGAGCGCGCTGATGGTGATGTGGCTCATCGTGATCTTGCCTTCGAGGCCGTGTTTGACGGCGTTCTCCACGAGCGGCTGAAGACAGAGGAACGGCATGGCGACCGGCAGCACCTCGGGCGCGACCTGGAGGGTGACCGAGAGACGGTCACCGAAGCGCGCCCGGACGAGTGCCAAGTACTGGTCGATGGAGTGCAGTTCGTCGGCGAGGGTGGTGAAGTCCCCGTGCCTGCGGAACGAGTAGCGGGTGAAGTCTGCGAATTCCAGGAGCAGTTCACGGGCGCGCTCGGGATCGGTGCGGACGAACGAGGCGATGGCGGCAAGCGAGTTGAAGATGAAGTGCGGTGAGATCTGGGCGCGCAGTGCCTTGATCTCCGCCTCGATCAACTGGGTGCGGGAGCGGTCGAGTTCGGCGAGTTCGAGCTGTACGGAGACCCAGCGGGCGACCTCGCCCGCAGCCCGTGCGAGGACCGCCGACTCCCGTGGCGCGTAGGCGACGAGGGTGCCGAGCACCCGGTGGTCGACGGTCAGCGGCGCGGCGACGGCCCAGCGCAGCGGGCAGTCCAGATCGCCGCAGCCGCTCGGGAAGGCGGTGCCGCGTCCGCTTCCAAGCAGGGTCTGGACGTGGTCCATCACATGCTTGCCGTGGTGCTCGCCGAGGCCGTCCCAGGCGAGCACCCGGTCCCGGTCGGTGAGGCAGAGCGCGTCGGTCCCCAGCATCGAGCGCAGCCTGCGGGCGGCCTTGCCCGCGCTCTCCTCGGTGAGTCCGGCGCGCAGGGGCGGCGCGGCGAGCGACGCGGTGTGCAGGGTCTCGAAGGTGGCGTGCTCGACGGGCGTACCGACGTCGCTGGTCCGGTCGGGGCGCCCGCGTCCGGTACGGCGGCCGAGCACATAGCCCGCCGCGAGCAGCAGCGGGCCGAGCACGATCAGTACGGCGAGGGCCGCTCCGCTCATCGGGGGCCTCCCCTGGCACCGGGCATCAGGGCCTCCGGCAGATGGAAACGGGTCATGGCGGCCTTGGTCCCCGGTGGTATCCGCGACTGGGTGGCCAGCGAGACCAAAATCATCGCGAGGAAGCCGACGGGGACCGACCAGACGGCGGGCCAGGCGAGCAGGGCCTGCGGCCAGCCCGACCGTACGGCGCCGCTGACCGTGATCACGATGGCCACCAGCGCCGATCCGCCGCCGAGCAGCAGCCCCGCGATAGCGCCGGGCGGGGTGAGCCGCCGCCACCAGATGCCGAGCACCAGCAGCGGGCAGAACGACGACGCGGAGACGGCGAAGGCCATCACGACGGCGTCCGCCACCGGCATGCCGCTCATCAGCAGCGAGCCGCCGAGCGGTACGAGGATGGCGAGCAGGGTCGCCAGCCGGAAATGCCGTACGCCGCGTGAGGGCAGCACGTCCTGGGTGAGCACCCCGGCGACGGCCATGGTCAGACCGGACGCGGTGGACAGGAACGCGGCGAAGGCGCCACCCGCGACGAGCGCGCCGAGCAGATCGCCCGCCGTGCCGCCGATGACCAGATCGGGCAGCAGCAGGACGGCGGCGTCGGCGTCCGTACCGAGGTCGAGCGCGGGCGCGTGCAGCCGCCCGAGCGCGCCGTACACCGGCGGCAGCAGATAGAAGCCGCCGATCAGGGCGAGCACCCCGACGGTGGTCCGGCGGGCCGCCCGGCCGTTGGGGCTGGTGTAGAAGCGGACCACGACGTGCGGCAGGCCCATGGTGCCGAGGAAGGTGGAGACGATCAGTCCGTACGTCGCGTACATCGGGTGGTCCGCGCGGCTTGACATCTCGGTGAGGTCGAAGTCGATCGCGGGCCGTCCGTCGCCCTGCCAGGCGAGCAGCAGGAAGATCGCGGGGACGAGCAGGGCCGTGAGTTTGAGCCAGTACTGGAAGGCCTGTACGAAGGTGATGCTGCGCATGCCGCCCGCGGCGACGGCGACCACCACGACGACCGCGACGAGGACGGCGCCGAACCAGTTGGGCGCGCCGGTCAGGATCTCCAGCGTGAGGCCCGCGCCCTGGAGTTGGGGCACCAGATAGAGCCAGCCGGCACCGACGACCAGCACGCTGACCACGCGCCGCGCGGGGCGGGACTCCAGACGCCCCTCGGCGAAGTCGGGGAGGGTGTAGGCGCCGGAGCGCCGGAGCGGGGCGGCGACGAAGATCAGCAGGACAAGATAGCCGGCGGTGTAGCCGACCGGGTACCAGAGCATGTCGGGGCCGTGCAGCAGGAGCAGGCCGGCGATGCCGAGGAACGAGGCGGCGGACAGATACTCGCCGCTGATCGCGGCGGCGTTGAGGCCGGGGCGCACGGTGCGGGAGGCCACGTAGAAGTCGGAGGTGGTGCGGGATATGCGCAGGCCGAAACCGCCGACGAGGACGGTGGCGACCACGACGACGGCGACGGCCGTCACCGTGTAGCTCTGGCTCACGGCAGCGGCCGGCCCTTCACCAGCCGAGCGAAGTCCCGCTCGTTGCGCTCGACACGCCGCACGTACCACCAGGCCAGCAGGGTCAGCAGCGGATAGGCGGCGACCCCGAGCACCACCCAGACGACGGTGGGGTCCCCCAGCGCGGCGAAGGCGAGCGGGAGCGTGCCGACGACCGTGGCCAGCAGCGCGAACGCGGTGAGCCCCGCCCGGAGTTGGCCGCGCATGAGCGAACGGACATAGGCGTCGCCGAGCGCGGTCTGCTCGTCGATCTCGGCCTGGGCTCGATAGCGGGGCAGCGGGCGCACCCGGCGGGGTTCGCCGGTGACGACCTCGCGCTTGGGGGCGGATTCCGCGGTCATGCTGTCTTCTCCCCCTCGTACCTCGGTCGTGCCAGGGCCGGAGTGTAAGCAGATCGTCAAGCCGGATGGAACCCCCGGCACACCCCTGCTCCGCCCGGTGAAGAGCCTGGTCAGCGGCCGGGCAGCCGCATCAGGAGATCGCGTACGGCTCTGGCGTGCCGCCTGCTGACGGCCAGTTCCGCGTCACCGACGCGCACGCTCATGGCGCCGGCGTCCAGGCGCAGTTCGTCGATCCGGGCCACGGCGACGAGATGGCGGCGGTGGATCCGTACGAAACCGCGGGAGCGCCAGCGCTCCTCCAGGGTGGTGAGCGGGATTCGGACCAGATGGCTGCCGGTGTCGGTGTGGAGTCTGGCGTAGTCGCCCTGGGCCTCCGCGTAGACGATGTCGGCGACGGGGACGAAGCGGGTCACTCCGCCGAGCTCGACCGGGATCTGGTCGGTGGAGGTGTCGACGACGGGGCCGCGCTCCCCCACCAGTTCGGCGACGCGGCGCACGGCCTCGGCCAGCCGCTCCCTGCGGACGGGTTTGAGGACGTAGTCGACGGCCTTGAGGTCGAACGCCTGGACGGCGAAGCCCTCGTGGGCGGTGACGAAAACGATCAGTGGGGGCTGGGCGAAACCCGCCAGGAGCTTGGCGACGTCGAGTCCGGTCAGTCCCGCCATGTGGATGTCGAGGAAGACGACGTCGACGGCGGCCGGGTCGTCGGGACCCGCGTCCAGTGCGGCTCCGATACGGCGCAGCGCCTCGGTCGCGCCGGTGGCGCCCTCGGCGCCGCGGATCCGTGGGTCGGCGCGGAGAAGGTACAGCAGCTCTTCGAGGGCCGGCTCTTCGTCGTCCACGGCCAGTACACGCAGCATGACGGGGAAGTTTAAGGGCTCCGGGACCCGCTGAGTCCGGACCGTGATGTGGATAAGCAGGCGGGCTTGAGTGTTTTGCCTTCCCGCACCGTATGAGGGGGCATGCGGACCCCGGAGATCCATCGCGACGTCGGCGCCTACGCGCTCGGCGTGCTCGACGCTGCCGATGCTTTCCGTTTCGAGGACCATCTCATGGACTGCCCCCGGTGCACACTGCTGTTGGGGGATTTCGGCGGGGTGAGGGGTCAGCTCGACGAGTACACGCGGCAGACGCCCCCGCGGGTGGCTCCCTTCGTGTCGGCGGGGCCCGAGCTGCTGCACCGGATGCTCGAAGGGACGGCGGCCCGGCGGCGGCTGAGCCGAAGACGACGGCTGGCGCTGGTGGCCGCGGCGGTGGTGATCGCGGTGGGCGGCCCGTTCGCGGTCGTCGAGACGCGGGGCGACGGCGGCTCCCCGGCGGCACCGACCGCCGAGCGGTGGACGGCGACGGACCGCAGGACCGGGACGGCGGCCGTCGTGACGGCGGCGGAGAAGGGCTGGGGCACGGATGTCGCCCTGGAGCTGTCGAAGTCGACGGCGGCCGGGGTGTGCGAGCTGGTGGCCGTGGGCCGTGACGGGTCGGAGGAGACCGTGATGACCTGGTCCGCCCGTGGGGACGGCGGGGGCCCGATGGTCACCTGGGGCGGCGCCGCGCTGCGGCCGTACGAGATCGACCGGTTCGAGGTGCGGACGGCGGCCGGGCACCGGCTGATGACGGTACGGGGCGGGTGACGGGGGCGCGCCGTGGGGCTATTTGAGAAAGCGTGATGTCGTGCGGTCGGCCAGCGGTTTGCCGCCGGTCTGGCAGGTCGGGCAGTACTGGAGCGAGGAGTCGGCGAACGAGACCGACCTGATGGTGTCGCCGCAGACCGGACACTCCTCACCGGCCCGACCGTGCACCCGCAGACCGCTCTTCTTCTCGGCCTTCAGCCGGCCCGCCGCGACGCCGCGCGAACGCTCGATCGCCGAGTTCAGCGTCGAGCGCATGGCGTCGTACAGGACGGTGATCTCGTCGTCGGTCAGATTCTGGACCGGCTTGAAGGGCGACATCTTCGCCGCGTGAAGGATCTCGTCGCTGTAGGCGTTGCCGATGCCCGCGATCAGCCGCTGGTCCCGCAGGGCGCCCTTGAGCTGCCGCCGCTCGCCCGTGAACAGTGCGGCGAGCGCGTCCCGGTCGAAGGCGTCGTGGAGCGGGTCGGGACCGAGGGTCGCGATGGCCGGGACCTCGAAGGGGTCCCGTACGAGATGGACGGCGAGCCGCTTGGTGGTACCCGCCTCGGTCAGGTCGAACCCGTCGCCATCGGCGAGCACCGTCCGCAGCGCGAGCGGGCCCTTCCCGGGACGTGGCGGGGCCGGCGGGAACTCGTCCTTCCAGCGCAGCCAGCCCGCGCGGGCCAGATGGACCGCGAGGTGCAGGCCGGAGTCGCCCGCCACGATGTCGAGCCACTTGCCGTGGCGCTCGATCGCGCTGACGGTGGTGCCGGCCAGGGCGGCGAGCGGGGGGTCGTAGGTTTTCAGGACGTTGATCGTCAGGGGCAGGACGCGAACGATCTCCTTGCCGACCAGATGGCCGTCGAGGAACTCTCGCAGCGCTTCGACTTCGGGAACTTCGGGCATGCCCCCAGGGTGCCGCACCGCCGGGGCAAACGCCGGGTGGGCATGGCACGAGGGGGCCGGAGCCGCTGGTCAGAGGCCGTAGACCGTGGTGGCCGTCCCGCCGAAGACCGCCCGCCGTTCGTTCCCGCTCAGGCCGGCGGTCAGCTCGCGGGTGACGTCCACGACCTCGCCGTAACTGGCGGCCAATCGGCAGACCGGCCAGTCCGAGCCGAACATCAGGCGCGCGGAGCCGAACGCGTCGAGCACGGTCTCGGTGTACGGGCGCAGCGTGTCGGCCGTCCAGGAGTCCCACTCGGCCTCGGTGACCATGCCGGAGAGCTTGCACACGACGTTGGGCCGGGCGGCCAGCGCGCGGATGTGGCCGGCCCAGGGGTCGAGGCCGCCGGAGGCGATGGGCGGCTTGCCGAGGTGGTCGAGTACGAAGGTCAGCTGGGGCAGCAGTGCGGCGACCGCGGTGGCCGCCGGCAGCTGGTGCGGCAGGACGATCAGGTCGTACGCGAGCCCGGCGGCGGCCACGGCGGCGAGCCCGTGCCGTACGCCGGGACGCAGCAGCCACTCGGGGTCGGGCTCGCCCTGGACCTGGTGGCGGATTCCCACGAGCTTGTCGCCGCCGGGCAGCGCGCGCAGCGCGGCGAGGGTGTCGGCGACGTCGGGGGCGGTGATGTCGGTCCAGCCGACGACACCGGCGATCAGCTCGTTGGCGTCGGCGAGTGCGAGGAATTCGGGGGTCTCCTCGGGGACCGTGACGGTCTGGACGAGCACGGTGGCACCGACACCGGCGGCGCGGGCCTCGGGGGCGAGGTCGGCGACGGTGAAGTTCCGCCGGATGGGCGCCATGGCTGGACCGGTGATCCAGTCCTGGTCGCGTACGGACAGGTCCCACACGTGGTGGTGGGCGTCCACGACGGGCGCGGAGGTGGTCGGCTGCCGGTTCATCGGACGTCGCCCTCCAGCAGGCCCTCGGCACGCAGCTCGTCCCAGAGCGCGTCGGGGACCGAACGGCCATACATCTCCGCGGCGTCCTGGACCTCGCCCGGGGAGCGCGTCCCCACGAGGACGCTCGCGACGGCCGGATGACGAAGGGGGTAGGCGATGGCGGCGGCGCGCAGGGGGACGCCGTGCCGCTCGGCGACGGACTTGATACGCAGGGCGCGCTCCAGGAGGGCGGGCGGCGCTGCCGCGTAGTCGTAGGTCGCGCCCGGTCGCGGGTCGGCGAGCAGCCCGGAGTTGAAGACGCCGCCGACGATCACGCTCCGGCCGCGCGCGGCGGCCTCGGGGAGCAGTTCGGCGAGGGCGGACTGGTCGAGGAGCGTGTAGCGGCCGGCGCACAGGACGACGTCGACGTCGGTGTCCCGCAGGAACCGGGTGAGCACGCCGGTCTGGTTCATCCCGGCCCCGATCGCACCGACGACTCCCTCGGCGCGCAGCCGCTCCAGCGCGGGGTAGGCCTGCGTCAGGGCCTCGGCGACGTGGTCGTCCGGATCGTGGAGGTAGACCATGTCGATCCGGTCGGTGCCGAGCCGCTCCAGGCTGTCGTCGATACCGCGCCGTACGCCGTCGGCGCTGAAGTCCCACACGCGACGGTGCGTGGCGCGCACGGCGAAGCCGTTGTCGAGGTCGTCACCGTCCGCGAACGGCAGGGGCTCAAGGAGCCGCCCCACCTTGGTCGACAGCGTGTAGTCGCCCCGGGGCCGGCCCCGCAGTGCCTCCCCGACGCGACGCTCGGCGAGGCCGAGACCGTAGTGCGGCGCGGTGTCGAAGTAACGTATGCCCGCGCCCCAGGCGGCATCGACCGCCGCGGCGGCCTGGTCGGGTTCGACGGGGGTGTAGAGATTCCCGATCCCGGCGGATCCGAAGGAGAGCTCGGACACGCCGACCTCGCCGCGTCCGAGGGTGTTCTGCCGCATTGCGCTGTGCCTCCCGAAGTTGACACCGAGAATATTCATCGGATGACTGGGGTGGCGTCAACACTTTTGGGCGGGCGAAGTGCGTGGTGGCCGGGGCTGCGGGACCACCACGCGACGGCGCCGACAGAGCCGAATTGTCGGACCTATCGGGCGAGTTGGACGACGTCGGGTTCGGCGACGAGGGTGAGCTGGGTGGGGGGTCCGGTTTCGACGGCGGTCCGCTCGGCGTGCGCCGCAGGCGCGGTTGCGGTCTCGGGCGGTTCGACGCGAGCCGCGAGGCCGGGGACCAAGGCCGGCTCGGCTGACGCCGGTGAATCGCTCGCCTGGAGTCCGACCGACCGCCCGGCGGGCGCTGCCGATTCGCTTCGCGCCGGTTCGCCGCACACGGCGTCGGAAACCAACGCCGCTACGACAGCCCGCTCCTCGCGCGCCGCAGGCGCCGCACGCTCGCCCGCGGCCAATGCGGCTTTTGCAGGAGCCGCAGGCTTGACGGTCGGCGCCTTGGCGCGAGCCGCACGATCAGAAACTCTCGCCGACTTTGCAGACCCCTCGACGGGCGCCGCAGGCGCAACAGACAACGCCGAGCTGGCAGGCACCGCAGGCTCGCCCGCCGTCGGCACGGCTCGGGCGGGGACCGCAGGCTTGACCTTCGACACGTCGGCGCGAGCCGCACGATCAGAAACCCTCGCCGACTCTGCAGACCCCTCAACGGGCACCGTTGGTGCAACAGACAACGCCGAGCTGGCAGGCACCGCAGGCTCGCCCGCCGTCGGCACGGCTCCGGCGGGGACCGCAGGCTTGACCTTCGACACGTCGGCGCGAGCCGCACGGACAGAAACCCTCGCCGACTCTGCAGACCCCTCAACGGGCACCGTTGGTGCAACGATCAACGCCGAGCTGGCAGGCACCTCAGGCTTGGCGGTCGGCGACTTGGCGCGAGCCGTACGGTCAGAAGCCCTCGCAGGTTCAGCCGGCCGTTCGGCAGACGGCGCGTCGGAAACCAACGCCACCACGGCGTGCCCCTCGTCGCGCGCCGCAGGCGCAACGGCCAGCGCGGAGCTGGCAGGCACCGCAGGCTCACCCGCGGTCGGCGCGGCTCCGGCGGGGACCGCAGGCTTGGCCTTCGACACCTCGGCGCCAGCCGCACGGTCAGAGACCCTCGCCGACTCTGCAGACCCCTCGACGGGCGCCGCAGGCGCAACAGACAACGCCGATCCGGCAGGCGCCGCCGAATCGCTCGCCGCCAATGCGGCTTCCGCAGGAGCCGCAGGCTTGACCTTCGGCACCTTGGCGCGAGCCGCACGATCAGAAGCCAACGCAGCTACGGCTGACCGCTCATCGTGCACCGCACGCTCGGCCGCGCTCGGCGCGGCTTTGGCGCGAGACGCGCGGTTCGAGGGCCTCGCCGGTTTGGCGGGCGCCGCAGGCGGAACGCTCGTCGCCGAGCTGGCAGACGCCGCCGCACCGCTCGCCGTCAATGCGGCTTCGGTAAGACCCGCAGGCTCGACGCTCGCGCGGTCAGAAACCCTCGCCGGTTCGGCCGACGACACGTCGGAAACCAACGCTACCACGGCGTGCCCCTCGTCGTGCGCCGCAGGCTTGGCCGGGGTCTTCGTGCGAGACGCCCGTTTGACGGGGTCGGGGATGAGTCCCGGTTCCGCGCGCGGTGTAGGTGCGCTCGGGGTCGGGCGTTCGTGCGGCGGCATCGTGGTGAGCAGTTCGTTCAGCTCATCGTTCATGTTCTTCGCCAGGCCGTCCAGGTCCGGTACCGCCTTGCCGTCGGCCACCAGGCCCACGTGGACCTGGCCGCCGTAGGTCGTCAGGCCCACCGCCAGGGACTGGCCGCGGGCCAGCGGTGCCATGGGGTAGACCTCGCGCAGCGGGCAGCCCGCGAACGAGAGCGTCGTGCGTGGGAGGGGGACGCTCGTCACCAGGATGTCGAAGAGGATCCGGGCCGCGTTGGACGCGAGAGGCGCGCCGAGGCGGTGCGCCAAGGGGTGGAGTTGGTCGGCGATCACGGCCAGCGCTCCCGCGCCACGCGTCGGGCCGTCCTTCTTGTTGCGGTCCATGACCCGCCGTACCGCCGCCAGCCTGGCCCGTGCGTCCGGCTCGGAGACGGGCAGGCCCACGAGGTACGCGGAGAGCACATTGCCCGAACCCGAGCCGCCGCCCGCGCTCTGCCGGGCCCGGCTCGGGCGTCGCCCCGAGACCGGCACCAGCGCGCGCGGGTCCGAGGACCCTTCCGGCAGGTGCTCGCCCCGCTCCAGCATCCAGCGCCGCAGCCCGCCCGCCACCGTGGCGAGCAGGACGTCGTTCACCGTGCCGCCGTGCGCCTTGCGTACCGCCCGTACGTCCTCCAGCGCCAGCACCGCCGTGGCCAGCCTCCGCGTGCCGCTGGAGCCCGCGGTGAGCGCGGGCGTACCGCGCAGGTCGAGCCGGCTCGCGCGAACCATCGACGCGCCGATCCCGAGCGCCCTCGCCAGCTCACCGACCCGGTCCCGCGCGATGTCCGCCAGCTGCCAGGGGCCGGGCAGCCAGGACCGGGGCGACGCGGGCCGGGTTCGGCGGGCGCCGGCCGCGCGCGCGTCGGCGATCTGATCGAAGATCCCCGCGCCGATGGCCACCGCGCGCATGCCGTCCGCGAGCGCGTGGTGCAGTTTCACGAGTACGGCGAAGGGCCGCCGCCCCTCGGGTGCGTAATCCGCCCCGGGGCCGCCAGTCAGGAGGTACATCTCCCAGGGCGGAATGCCACGTTCCAGCGGCCGTTCCATCAGCTCCCCGGCCAGCCGCGTGGTCTCCTCGGCGAAGTCTCCGGGGGGCAGCTCCAGATGTCTGACGTGTCTGCGTACGTCGAAGTCCTTGTCGACGCTCCAGGCCGCGCCCCCCACCGGCAGCAGCACGTCCCGTACCCGCATCCGGAGCCGGGGGACGGCCGCCGCGCGGGTGGCGAGCAGCTCCAGCAGCGCCTCGTCGCCGGGGCGGGCGGTCCGCGCGCCCGACCCTGCGGCCGGACCGTCCGCCTCCAGGCGGTCCGGCACCGGCCCGAAGACCGCGAGCGCGCCGAGATGCATCGGATGGTCCGGGGATTCGAGATGCCAGAAGGCCAGATCGAGAGGTGCCAGCAGCTCGGTGGTCAAGGGGGCCTCATGTCTTGGGGAGGGGTGGAGACGGCAAGTCAATCGCCGACGGTCGGTTACGGTCAAGCATCAAGTAGTAACGTTCAGTTAGTGTCACTGTAATGCCCGGTGCCCGGCCCGGCCTCCGCCCGGGACGAGATGACGAACTCGGCCCAGACGCACTTGCCGCTGCCGCGGGACTCCACACCCCACTCGTCGGCCAGGACGTCCACCAGGACCAGACCGCGCCCGGAGACCCCCGTCTCCCCCGCGTCCCTGATCCGCGGCAGCGCGCTCGACCGGTCCTCTACCTCAAGACGCAGCCGCCGCTCCATCCTCGACAGCACCCGGACGATCACGGTCGCGTCGCCGTCGGTGTGCGTCAGCGCGTTGGTCATCAGCTCGTCCGCCACCAGCTCGATGTCGTCGGAGCGGCCCTGCGCGCCCCAGGCCCGTACGGCCGCGCGGACCATATGACGGGCCGACGACAGCGCCTCGGGCTCGTTCTGCCCGACGTGCTGCTGGAGCCTGCCTCCGGTCCTGCCGGCGTACGCGCCCCGACGGTGCATCAGCAGGACCGCGACGTCGTCCTCGCCGCCCCGCTCGTCCACCACCGCGCAGAGCCGGTCGGCCAGTTCCTGGGGGTCGCGCGGGCCGTCCTCGATCAGGGCCGACAGTCTCTGCATGCCTTCGTCGAGATCGGCGCCTGGCATCTCCACCAGCCCGTCGGTGTAGAGGACCAGCATCTGGCCGGGGTCCAACTCGACGGTGTTCACGGGGTAGTCGAGCCGGCCGAACTCCGCCGAGAGTCCCAGCGGCAGCCCGCCCTCCGCGGGCAGCCGGCGGCAACTGCCGTCGGTGTCCCGGACCATGGGGTCGACATGGCCGGCCCGCACCATCCGGATGACACCCGTGGTCAGGTCCGCCTCCGCGTAGATGCAGGTCGCGAAGCGGTCGGTGTCGAGTTCGTACAGGAACACCGAGGCCCGCGCCATCACGGTCGCCGGGGTGTGACCCTCGGCCGCGTACGCCCGCAGCACGATCCGCAGCTGTCCCATCACCGCCGCGGCGTCGGTGTCATGGCCCTGTACGTCTCCGATGACGGCGCCGACCCGGCCGCCCGGCAGCGGGATGACGTCGTACCAGTCACCGCCGATGTCCCTGCCGAGCCGGGCCGAGCGGTAGCGGACCGCGATGTCCGCGCCCTCCACGGCCGGGATCCGGCGCGGCAGCATCGCCTGCTGGAGCCCCTCGGCGAGATCGTGCTCCTGCTCGAAGAGGACGGCGCGCTGGAGGCTCTGCGCGATGCCGCTGACGAGGGCGACCAGCAGGTTGCGGTCCTCCGTCGTGAAGCCGATCTTGTCGCCGTAGAGCAGCCCGATGGCCCCGATGGGGCGGCCCTGCGCGATCAGTGGCAGATAGGCCGCCGAGGTGATGCCGAGATGGCTGATGTGCGGCCAGAGACCCGGGTAGGAGACGGCGAAGTCCTCCGTGGTCTCGATGAACCGCGGCGAGAGCGTGCGGATCACCTCGCTCATCGGGTACTCCTCGTCCACCCGCGTGACGCGCGTCCCCGGCACAAAGGAGCCCGTCGGCCCCTCGGCGACCAGATGGATACGGCCCGAGTCGAGGAGGCCCATCACCACGCTGGAGGCGCCCAGGTGTTCGAGACCGTCGGACTCCTTCAGTGCGTCGATGACGTCCTGGACCGTTCTGGCGTGGGCGAGCGCGGCCGTGGCGCCCTCGACGACACTGGTCCGCCGCCGGCGTTCCTCGTCGAGTTCGAGCCGTGCCATCGAGTCGGCGAGTTCCTGCGTCGCGTCGCGGATGATGCCGATGAGCCGGCTGGGGCGGCCGGCCCGGTCGCGGTGGACCGAGCCCTGCCCATGGGTCCAGCGCAGGGTGCCGTTACGGCGCCGGACCCGGAAGTAGGCGCCGTAGCCGCCGCTGCCGCTGCTGAGCGCCTCCCCGACGACGGCGTCGAGCCGGCTGCGCTCCCCCGGCGGCAGGCGCTCCAGGAGCTTGTCGCGCGTGCCGTCGTATTCATCGGCGCGCAGATCGAGGATCTCCAGCGCCACCCGGTCCAGATGGAACAGTCCGCTGTCGAGATCCCAGTCGAAGCAGCCCATGCCGTTGAGGGACAGGCTCAGTTCCGGCTTCGCGGGCCAGTCGTCGGGGAGCGACGGGGGCCCCGCTTCCCGATCGACCATGGAGTCACTCTGTCATCATTTGTCGGATATATCGACCGGTCGGCTGACCAGGCGCGTGTACGGGAGAGGGACCCGTGTGGGCGCGGCCGTTCAGCCCTGGAGGGTGACGGTCCCCGCCGTGTCGTCCTCGGCCGCCGTCGGGGTGAGGCCTTCGTCCGCCGGCGCGCCCGCGTCGCCGTAGAGCGGTGCGTCGGGGCCGGACCGCTCCGGGGACATCGGCAGGTAGTCCGGGCCCACGCCGCTGTCGGGCTCGTCCGGCTCGGTGGAGCAGCCGGGCGAGTCCGACAGGCTCTCCGACAACGGCGCGTCGGGCGCCGGGGCGTCCGGTGTGACGCAGTCGGGCGACGGTGCCTGGTCGCTCTCGGAGGCGTCGGGCTCCAGGACCGCCGGTGCGGAGCGTCCCGGGTCCGGGCTGCCGGAGCCGCGGTCGTCCGGCGCGTCCGGCGCGGGCGGCTCCAGCGACGGGTCGATGATGTCGGTGTCCGGGGGGTACGGCGGCGGTACCGCGGGCTTCTTGTCCTGGTCGCCGTCGGTACCGGTCTTCCGCTCCAGCCAGGTGTTGTCGACGCTGTTGACGATCACCAGGGAGGCCAGGACCCGGGTGCCGGCGCTGACCACGACGACGCGGTCGGGCCGGTAGCCGCTCCACGCCTTGCCCTCGTGGCCCGCGTCGGCGCGCGGCCCGACGGCAGGGCGCAGCGGGTTCCCGCCGGCGCAGCGGACCCTGGGCTGCCCGCGGTCGTCGACGAGGACCGCGGTGCCGCTCTGGAGTACGGCCTGGTGAGGGGTGGCGGCTCCGTGCCGGTAGCCGTGGCTGGTGACGCGTACGTCGGCGCGCAGCACGACGGGGGTGAGCCCGCGCAGGAACGCCGGGACGGACGTGGGCGCGACGCCCGCCCCGCGGGCGAAGGCGGCGACCTTGGCCCGGTCCCCGGTCAGGTGGCGGGCCTGCGCGTCGACGTCGCAGCTGGGGACCGACTTCGTACCGCCGTAGAGCCCGGCGATGGCGCCCGAGATGGAGCGCGACGCCTGGGAGCCGGAGGCGGGGCGGCCCGGTGCGCCGGATTCGCCGGGCCCGGCCGTCGGCGACGGGGAGGGGTCCGCGTCCGGCATCGGCGCCGCGGTCGACTCGGTGAAGGGATCGGGGCCGGAGGTGCCGAGCGGCAGGAGGGTGACCTTGGTGGCTGACGCGGCCTGGGCCGCTTTCGCCGCCCGTCCGTCCTTGCCGACGCTGTCCTCGGCGCAGCCCGCGGTGATCAGGATTCCGGCGGACAGCGCGGCGAAGGCGGCGTGCCGCGGGCGAAGGGATAGGCGTCGCACAGGGTCTCCCAGCTGTTCGTCCCGTCCGGATGTGACTCCTCCGGATGTGCCTCCACATCTGCCGGACACCGGACCGCCCCGCAAGCGGGGGCGGCGGACGGGGGACCCCCGCCGTACGGGTGACCCCGCCACGCACGAGCGCCGGACCGGCCGCGGTCGCGGCC
>NZ_JBHXRX010000101.1:0-19421 GCF_042714995.1 Streptomyces sp. NPDC058665 | reverse complement strand
CACCTTCCTGCACACCTACAACTACCATCGCGGCCACACCGCACTCGGAGGCAAGCCACCCATCACCCGCGTCAACAACCCTGCGAGTCAATACATCTAGGGCGTGATCGAATCGAAGCCCGAGGGGTCCAGGTTCGAGGTCACGATCATGGAGCGACGTTCGTAGGCGGCATCGATGACGCGATAGAACGCCTCGGCGGCGGCCTGTCCGGACGGGAGCATGCCGATGTCGTCGACGACGATCGAATCGCTTCGGGTGATCTTCGCGACGGCCTTGGTGACGGTGTTGTCGACGGTGGCCCGCCCCAGATGCGCGGTCAGCGACTCCAGGGTGAACCAGGAGACCTGCATTCCGGCGTCGATGGCCTTGTGGGCCAGGGCCTCGGCGAGGTGGCTCTTGCCTGTCCCGGACGGCCCGGCGACAGCCAGATTCTCCGCGCGGCCGATCCATTCCAGGGTCATCGGCGCGTGCTGAGTTGGCAGCGGGATCGAAGAGTCGGGCTCCTTCCAGGACTCGAAGGTCTGGCCGGAGGGCAGGCCGGCCTGGCGGTGGTGGTTGCGGCGGGTGGCCTCACGTCGGGGGCCGCCACGCGGAGGTAGGGGAAGCGCATCCGTCGCAGCACCGCGTCAGGCTCGGCTGGGATCGGCGGCGCCAGGGGCGCGGGCGGGACGGGGGAAGGTGCGGGGATCAGCTCGGGCTGGTCGACGACGGTTGTGGCCATGGGGGAACTGCCTTCCTGCTGCTGATGGTTGAGTGCCCGGTCCGGGAGATCAGGTGGCCTGGCGGCCGAAGTGGGACCAGGCGCCGGTGCCCGGTTGCACCGAGTGGGCTTCGTCGGCGACGACCAGGTCGGCGAGCTCGACCGCGCCGGCCATCTTGACCCGGATCCGGGTGGTGCCGGCCGCAGCGGCCTCGATCAGCCAGGACTTGGCAAGCCGCCACTGAGCGGAGCGATGAGGATCCCCGACTCCAAGGTCGGCCAACTGCTGACGCTCCTGGACCGCTCCGGCGTTCCCCAGGAGTTGGAAAGACTCCTGAAAGACCGCCCAGGCCCCAAGGGGTGCGGCCTCGCGTAGTGCTGGCCGGTCTGCTCCTGTCGGCGTACTACACCGGCCGGGCCCGCCGCGCGGATCGCCTCCAGCGCAAGCGGATCTACCGCGTCCTGGACACGGTCACCACCGCCCTTGACCCGGTCCGCCGACCGCGCCTACACCGGCTGCAGCCCACCCTCTTTCCAGACTCCCGTCCGCCGGCTCGGCTACCGCCTCGCCCTGTATGACAAGGTCAAAAAGCGCGGCCTGCAAGGCAGTTGGCACCAGGCGCCTCTCGTCGACATACCGCCAGGACGTCCACTACCTCCACACCACATGGGACAACACCTACCGACCCATTCGCAGCCATAACGAAGGGGCCAACGGTCGCTTCAAGAGCGACAAGATCGACATCGGCAACCCCGAACACCGGCCCGCTCCCGGCCAGGTCACTCAAACACTTCTTCTCGCCGTCATGTTCACCGTCGCCAACCTGACGGTCCTGGAGACCTGGCTCACCGAACGCGACGGTCCCGGCGAACTCACCGACGCCGACTTCGAAGCCACAGGTCCCCTGCCCCCTACACCTCTCCGGCCATCACGCCGCCGGCAACCTTCAGTGGACGGCATCCGCCGCCGCGTAAAAAACGACGACAGCCTTGACCGGTACCAAAGGCGCGCTTACGATACCGATGACAGTACCCAGTGTGGGCTGGGTCACTCGATCGATCGTGATCGTTAGCGCAGTTCCGTAGCCCGCGAGTGGCTCCCCCGAGCGACTCGTGTGGTCATCCAACTGCCGCAGGACGGGGCGGACACCTGGTCCGCGCCGACGTGAAACTGAGGGAGGAGCAGGTATGACGAGAACTCGCATCGCGGCGGTGTGCGGGGCGCTGCTGGCGCTCACGCTGTCGGCGTGTGGCAGCTCGTCGTCGGACGGTCCCACCGGGTCGACCAGCGACGATGTCATCAAGCAGGCGAAGGCCTCGACGGAGCGGGCTTTCGCCGGCACCGATCGTGCCCTGCCGGCCGACGGTCCCGAGGCGCAGGCCGGCAAGACCGTGTGGGCGCTCGCCTGCAGCACCCAGGCGGCCGGCTGCGTCGTGCCGGCCCAAGGATTCGTCGAGGCCTCGAAGGCGCTCGGGTGGGAGGCCAAGCTGGTCGACGGCAAGGTTGACCCGGCGGTCTACAACTCCCAACTGCGGGCCGCCGCGGCTGCGAACGTCGATGCCGTCGCCTTGTTCGGCGTCGATTGCTCCGTGGTCAAGGCCTCGATCGAGGTGGTGCAGGCAGCCGGCGTCAAGGTCTACGGCGGCAACGCGCTCGACTGCGACGACAAGTTCAGCGACGGTGGCAAGCCCCTGTTCGACGAGTACCTACGGTTCAACCAGGACCTGATCTCGTACGAGGACTACATGAGCACCTTCGTCGGCCCCACGATCGCCGACTGGGGCATCGCCGAGACCGACGGCACGGCGGAGGTCATCCTGATGCGCCAGGACGACAATGCCACCCTCCGGATGGTCGGAGACGCCCAGGCCGGCCGCCTCGTTGAGTGCGACGGATGCGTGGTCCATGAGGTGACATTCACTTCTGTTGACCTGTTCGGCGGGAAGCTGCAGGGCAAGGCCGCCGCCGCGCTCCAGCAGTTCCCGAACGCGGACGTCGTCATGGTTCCCGCCGACTCGGCGATCACTCTCGGAGTGGGGGCGGCCGTCGACCAAGCGCGCCAGGGCGGGCGTAAGGACCTGCTGCTCGCGGGCAACGAGGGCGTTGCCTCGTCGATCACCCTGATTCGCAACGGGACGCAGTCCTACGCGGTCGGCCGGCCGCTCACCTGGACCGGCTGGGCTGCGGCGGACGGCCTGAACCGGCTCTTCGCCGGCGAAGAGCCGGTCGATTCGGGCATGGGCATCGGCAGCATGGACGCCGAGCACGTCCCCGACGGCGACGTGTACGACGGCAACCCGGCATCGTCGGGCTACCAGGAGAACTACAAGAAGACCTGGGGAGTGGACTGAGTGGTCGACGCCACCTCCGGGAGGCGGGCGAGAGCTCTGGCGCTCGCCCACCTCTCCAAGACCTTCCCCGGCACGCGAGCCCTCACGGACGTGAGCTTCTCGGTCGCGCCCGGCCACTTCCACGCACTCGTAGGCGGCAACGGCTCAGGGAAGTCCACGCTCATCAAGATCCTCGCCGGCGTCTACAGCGCCGACCGGTGTGGGTCGCTCCACCTGGGTGGCGAGAGCTTCGACGTCGAGCAGCTGACGCCGCGCTGGTCCCGGGAGGCGGGCATCAGGTTCGTCCACCAGGACCTCGGCCTGTTCCCGGAGCTGACCGTGACGGAGAACGTCCTCGCCGGCAGTCCTTTCCCCCGACGGCTCGGCGGCATCGACTGGTCCGAGGCACGCCGATCGGTCCAGCTACTGCTGGACGCGCTCGAGATCCCTGTCCACGCGCGGTCCCTCGTGCGTGACCTGCGACCCGCCGACCAGACGCTCATCGCGGTGGCGCGCTGCCTGCGCGACCGCGACTCCGGCGGCGTCGGTTTGCTCGTCCTGGACGAGCCGACGACGCGCCTGCCCGCCGACGAGGTGGACGGCCTGCTTCAGCGGCTGAGTGCCTACAGCAGTCGGGGCCAGAGCATCCTCTACGTCACTCACCGGCTCGACGAGGTTCTCAGCTACGCCGACACCGTGACGGTGCTGCGCGACGGCCGCCACGTCGACACGCGCCCCGCGGCCCAGCACTCTCGCGAGAGTCTGGTGGCGCACATAGCAGGACACGCGCCCGCGGAGCGACAGCGCCGGCCGCGGACTTCCTTCGGACCAGCCGTGCTCTCGGTCGAAGGCCTGCGGGGTGGTCCCCTGGAGAACGTCACCTTCGGTATCCGCGCCGGGGAGGTCGTGGCCCTGGCCGGGTTGGTCGGCAGCGGCCGGACCAGCGTGATGCAGAACGTCATGGGAGCAGTCAAGCCGCGGGGAGGCTCGGTCTCGGTGAGCGGCCGACGGCTCCGGTCCGGGCACGTCGCCGAGGCGATCTCGCGTGGCCTCGCGCTCGTCCCCGAGGAGCGGGCGCGCGACGGTGCGTTCCTGTCCCTGTCGGTGACCGAGAACCTCTCGGCGTCGACGATCGGCCGGTACCGGCGCGGTGGCTGGTTGCGGCGCACCGACGAGCGCGGGGATGCCGAGCGCGACATCGACACTTACGGCATCAAGGGAACGGCGGACGCACCGATCGCCCGGTTGTCGGGCGGGAACCAGCAGAAGGCCGTGATGGCGCGGGCGATGAGGTCCGCCCCGGTCGTCCTCCTCCTGGACGAGCCGACGCAGGGGGTCGACGTCGGTGCACGGGCCGACATCTACGCCCAGATCGACGCGGCCGTCGCCGGCGGTGCGGGAGTGCTCCTTGCGACGTCCGACCTCGACGAGTTGCTCCATCTCGCCGACCGGGTGCTCGTGCTTGCCGACGGCCGCATCACAAGCGAGGCCTCGGGTCCGGATATCACCCGCACATGGATCTTCGACAACGTCTACCCGCACGAAAAGGCATCGACATGACATCCCAGCACGCCCGTACCACCCTCGAGATGCCGACCGGGAAGCCACCCGCCGAGGACAACGCCGTGACGACGACGAATGGATGGCGCCCGTCGCTCCTGCGCCTGACCGAGCGTTTCGGACTCGTGATGCTGCTGCTGGGCGTCGCGATCTACTTCGCCCTCGATCCCGCCACGTCGGCGACGTTCCCCACGGTGTCGAATCTCCGCAACATAGTGGCCAACGACTCGGTGCTGATCCTGGCGGCGCTCGCCGCCCTGATCCCCTTGGTGGCGCACCGCTTCGACCTCTCGGTAGGAGCGATTGTGGCACTGACGTCGATCGCCGCGGCCAAGGCGACCACCTCGATGGAGCTGCCGATCCTCGTCGGCGTGGTAATCGCCGTGACGATCGGTGCGCTGGTTGGGCTGGCGAACGGGATCCTCATCGCGTACTTCCGGGCCAACTCGCTCGTCATCACCCTCGGCATGGCCACCCTGCTCGGGGGTGTGGCGTCCGCGTGGTCCGGTCATCAGACCATCGTCGGCGTCCCCGTGACCCTCACGAACTTCGGCAACGGCCTGTGGTTCGGCGTCCCGCGGCCGGTGTACCTCGTCATCGTGGCCTCACTGGCGGTGTCCTTCCTCCTCGGGCTGACGATCTTCGGGCGGCGTCTGTTGTCGGTGGGTGTCAACGAGACGGCGGCACACCTCGTGGGCCTGCCGGTCCAGCGCACGGTCGCTCTCGCCTTCGTCGCCTCGGGCGCGCTCGCCGGCCTGGCGGGTGCTCTGCTCCTCGCCCGGACCGGTAGCGCGGCCTCCGGGGTCGGGGTGGGCTACCTGCTCCCGGCGCTCGCTGCGATCTTCCTGGGGTCGACCACCATCTGCCCGGGGCGCTATACCGTCGCGGGCACTCTCGTCGGCGTGTTCTTCGTCGCCATCAGCATCAACGGCTTGACCCTCGCAGGAGCGGCCGACTGGGTCGAGCCCGCGTTCAACGGCGGCGCCGTCATCGTCGCGGTGGCGGTTTCCTCGCTGCTGACCCACCGTCGCCTGACGGGTGCGTCGCGATGATCGCCTTGTACGAGCTCGACGCGGAGGAGACCGCGATCGTCGCCCTGGTCCGCGACTGGGTCGACCGCGAGGTCAAACCCGTGGTCCAGGAACTGGAGCACGCCAACACCTACCCCGAGAAGCTCATCGCCCAGATGAAGCAGATGGGCATCTACGGCCTGGCCATCCCCGAGCCGTGGAACGACGCCGGGGTGAGCGCCCCGTGCTACGCCGCGGTCACCGAGGAGCTCGCCCGCGGATGGATGAGCCTCGCCGGTGCGATGGGCGGCCACAGCGTCGTGGCGAAGCTCCTGATCGACCACGGCACTCAGGAGCAGAAGGACCACTACCTGCCGCGCATGGCCACCGGTGAGATCCGCGCGACGATGGCGCTGACCGAGCCGGGAGGGGGTTCTGACCTGCAGGCCATGCGCACGACGGCCCGCAAGGAGGGCGACGACTACGTCGTCAACGGCTCCAAGACCTGGATCACGAACGCGCGGCGCTCCCAGCTCGTGGCGCTCCTGTGTCGCACAGACCCGGACGCGGAGCCCGTGCACCGGGGCATCAGCATCCTGCTGGTCGAAAAGGGGCCGGGCTTCGAGGTCTCCCGTGATCTGCCGAAGCTCGGCTACAAGGGAGTCGAGAGCTGCGGGCTCTCCTTCGACGGGTACCGCACCCGGCAGAGCAGCCTGCTCGGGACCGAGGAGGGCCAAGGGTTCGCGCAGATGATGCGTGGTCTCGAGATCGGTCGCATCCAGGTTGCCTCGCGGGCGCTGGGCGTCGGTGCCGCGGCCCTCGAGGACGCGCTGCGCTACAGCCAGGAGCGCGAGAGCTTCGGCAAGCAGATCTGGGAGCACCAGTCGATCGGCAACTACCTGGCCGACATGGCCACGCAGTTGACCGCGGCCCGTCAGCTCGTGCAGTACGCAGCGCGGCGCTTCGACTCCGGTGAGCGCTCCGACATGGAGGCCGGCATGGCCAAGCTCTTCGCATCCGAGGTGGCCATGAAGATCGCCCTTGACGCGGTGCGCATTCACGGCGGTTACGGCTACTCCACCGAGTACGACGTGGAGCGGTACTTCCGCGACGCGCCGCTCATGATCGTCGGCGAGGGTACCAACGAGATCCAGAAGAACGTCATCGCCCGCCAACTCGTCAAACGGAACCCGGCCTGATGGGCGTCAGTAACCGCACTTGGTTGTTCGTCCCCGCCACGACCCCACAGCGGTTCGCCGGCGCGGCGGCCTCGGGTGCCGACGCCGTGATCCTCGACCTTGAGGACGCCGTCGGTGTCGATGCCAAGGACTCGGCCCGTGGGTCGGCTGCGGCGTGGCTCTCGAACGCAGGCCGGGCCTGGGTGCGGGTCAACGCGACCGGCACGCCGTGGCACGACGACGACGTCGCGGCACTCGCCGGGCTGCCCGGCGTGCTGGGTCTCGTGGTGCCGAAGGCCGAGGACCCGGTGGCGCTCACGGAGCTGGCCGGACGTCTGCCGGCCGGGCGGGGCCTGGTCGCGCTGGTGGAGTCCGCACTGGGCGTCCACCGGTCCATGGAGATTGCCGAGGCCCCCGGCGTGGAGCGGCTGGCGTTCGGCTCGCTCGACTTCGCGGTGGACGTGCGGGCCGAGCACGTCGACGACGCGCTGCTGCCGACGCGCAGCACCCTCGTGCTCGCCTCCCGCGTCGCGGGGCTGCCCGCACCGATCGACGGCGTCACGACCTCGGTCCGCGACACCGACCTCGTCGCCGCAGAGGCCCGACGGTCCCGCGCGCTCGGGTTCGGCGGGAAGCTCTGCATCCATCCTGCCCAGCTGGAGGCGGTGGCGCGGGTGTTCGCGCCGACCGCAGAGCAGCTGGCGTGGGCTCGCGGCGTCGTCGAGGCAGCTGCGGCTGTGAGTGGAGGCGTGGTCGCCGGTCCCGATGGTCACATGATCGACAAGCCCGTGATCGATCGCGCACGCGCGATCCTGCGGGACTGAGCAGGAAGGGATCCCGCATGCTTCCTCTGGAAGGACTCACCGTCTTGTCGCTCGAGCAGGCCGTGGCCGCACCGTTCGCGACCCGGCACCTCGCCGACCTCGGCGCCCGTGTCATCAAGGTCGAGCGACCCGGCGCGGGCGACTTCGCCCGCGGCTACGACCGCACCGTGCACGGAGACTCCAGCTACTTCGTGTGGCTCAACCGCGGCAAGGAGTCGATCGAGCTCGACGTCAAGGCGCCCGATGACCGCGCTGTGCTCGACGCCATGATCGCCTCGGCCGACGTCGTCGTGCAAAACCTTGTGCCCGGTGCCGTGGAACGTCTCGGCCTGGACGCGGCGAGCCTCCGAGCACAGCGCCCGGAGCTGATCCACTGCTCGATCTCGGGGTACGGCACCGCGGGGCCGTACCGGAACAAGAAGGCCTACGACCTGTTGGTGCAGTGCGAGACCGGGCTGCTGATTGCCACAGGTACGCCCGACACCCCCAGCAAGGCCGGCACTTCGGTCGCCGACATCGCTACGGGGATGTACGCGTACTCCGCCGTTCTCGCCGCACTGCTGCGGCGCGCGACGCAAGGAATCGGTGCCACGATCGAGGTCGCGATGATCGATGCGCTGGGCGAGTGGATGAGCCAGCCCGCCTATCACGCGGTGCACGGAGGCACCGAGACGCGTCGCACTGGCGCGAAGCACGCCTCGATCGCACCGTACGGCCCCTACCCCGCCGGCGATGGAAACCTCGTGTTCCTCGGGGTCCAGAACGACCGCGAGTGGGCGAGGCTCTGCACCGAAGTCCTGCACCGGCCGGAGCTCGTCACGGACCCGAGGTACGTCGGCAATCCCGAGCGCGTGGAGAACGACGAGCAGATCACTCCGGTTGTCGCCGAGGCCTTCGCCGGTATCGATGCCGAGGAGATCGTCGCGCGCCTCGACGCGGCGGGCATCGCCTGCGCGCGCCTGCGGGCACCCTCCGAGCTTATGGCCCACCCACAGCTCCAGGCTCGCGACCGATGGCGCGAGGTTCGGACCCCGGGTGGCGTGATATCAGCGATGCTGCCGCCGGTGTCAATGGACGGTCAGGAGTCGCGCATGGGTGACGTCCCGCGCCTTGGTGAGCACAACGCGGCGCTACGCGCCGAGTTCGGAACCGGACGTACCGAGGTTTCCGCGTGAGCGAGCACCCGACCCACATCGAGCGCCGCGAGGTGCTCCGGCCAGAACCCGCGCTCGCGCTGACCCGCCTGCTGGAGGTTGGTGAGCCTGACTTCGATCGCGACGGTCTGCCGCTGCTGTGGCACTGGCTGTACCTCCTCGAGCGGCCGGCCCAGGCCGATCTCAGCACCGACGGCCACCCCGTCAGCGGCGTGATTCCAGCGCCGCCGGAGCCGGGGCGGCGTCGCATGTGGGCAGGCGGACGGGCCACGAGCCTCGCGCCGCTGCGCCTCGGCGTCCTGACGACCCGGCGCACCGAGATCGTGTCGTCGACCGACAAGAGCGGCCGCAGCGGACGGCTGACCTTCGTCGTGGTCCGCCACACGATCGAGCAGGACGACTCACCCGTCGTGATGGAGGAGCAGGACATCGTCTACCGCGACGCCGTGGCGCCGAATGCCCCGACGCCGGTCGAACAGGTCGAGGACATCGGACTGGAGCCGGGGGAGTGGCGTCTGCCGATCGATCCGGCGCTGCTGTTCCGGTTCTCCGCCCTGACCTACAACGCCCATCGCATCCATTACGACCGTGACTACACGCGCGAGGTCGAGGGGTACGCCGGGCTTGTGACGCACGGTCCGCTGCAGGCGATCGCGATGGCCGAGGCCGCGCGCGAGCGGGGAGCGGAAGGACGGGTCTCGATCGACTACCGACTGGTGTCCCCGCTGTTGGACCACCAGGGGCTGGTGGTCTCGGCGACCGCCGATGGTGCGAGCTGGCGCACGGGCGCGCGTGACCTTTCCGGCCGGGCGACAGCTCGCGGGCGAGTCACTCGAGGCGGGCTCGTGCAACCCTCCTGACCTATTCGACGCGATCCCGCTGACCCAGTGGTCATCGGCAGTCATCGGCATCCGCAGGCTGGGTGTGGCACCTGCGATGTCTGGCAGTGTGGACTGCGCTGCCGCGATGCCGGGCATGCGCGTAGCCGCGCGACGACCGCCTCTCGCCAGGGTGTCGGCGTAAGAGGTGGCCACGACACCCGGGGACGTGGACCGGTGCCGGGTCGTGATGTGCGGCTGTCGGGACGAACACGAACGGCGGCGCGGGTGGCGGGGACCGGTTGGCGCGGGCGGTGCTGACGCAGTACCGGATGGGCACCACAAGGCAGTTGCACCGGGTGCCCCCGGGGTACGGATCGAGCAGACCCGCCGCCGGCCGGCGAAGCTGCGGACCGAAGGGCTCGTCGACCGGGTGACGCTTCCTCTGGCCGGGCGGACCCGTGCCCGGTTCCCCACCGAGTACGGGTGCGGGCCGCGCTGGAGTGGCCGGAGCTCAACGGTCGGCGGCCACCGCGGCTGGTGTCCGATCCGGTGGCCGCGCGGCTGCGGGCACACCCTGGCGGTGACCGAGACCGCGCTCGCGTTCCTGGAAGCCCGCCGGTGCCGCGACGAGACATGCCTGCCGCTGGACTGGCTGCCGGAGGTGCACCATCCGATCTGCAACGGCGAGGCGATCATCCCGGACGCGCTGCTGTACTACCGTTCCGACGCGATGATGCGGGCGTTCATCGAAGTAGACCGGGCCACCATGGGCCCCGAGCGCCTGGCCGAAGACCTCATGTCCAACTCACCTGATTCGCGGGGCGGTGGGGTCAGGCGAGCGTCTTGTTGACGGCGGTGAAGAGTTGCTCGAAGCGGCCCAGAGTCGTCTCGGAGAGCCCCGGCAAGAGGGCATCGCGCTTGCGGAGCAGGGCGTCGGCAGGTCGGCCGTGCTCGATGAACGGGGATCCGGTTGCCCGGGTGATGCGTGCGATGTCGCTGTCCTTGACGCCGTCGGTGAAGGTATCGGTGAGCAAGAGTCGTTTCGGGGCCAGGAGGCCCTTGTTGGTGAGATTCTTGATCTTGGCGACTTCGGACGGGGTGCTGTCGATGAGGACGGTCGCCTGGAGGTTGGTGCCGATGAGGGCAACGAAGGCCGGGACGTTCGTGGCACCGCCGGCAGGCAGGATCCGCCAGCGCTCGTCGAGGTGAGTACGGCCTGCTTCCTTGAGGAAGTCGCTGATCAGCGTGAGGTACGTGTAGTCGCTGGTGCCTTCGACCAGGAGATTGTCGGGGCCGACGAAGAGGCTTTGGGCGATGTCGTAGCCGAGAGCTGCCTGCAGAGGGAAGAGCGAGTCGTCGGTGACGGCCAGGACCTCGTCGGTGACGACGGCGCCCGTGGCAGGCCCGCGGTCTTCAACAATCCGTACACGGTCGAGCCGGGCTGTTTCGACCATGAACGGTGAATGGGTCGTGTAGATGACCTGGGCGACGGGAGCAAGGCGCTCGTTGATGAAGCGCAGGAAGTCGGCCTGCGCCCCGGCCGTGGAGACTCAGTCCGGGCTCGTCGAGCAGGACGACGACGCCGTGCGGGTAGTTCTCGAACGCGGTGAATGCGGCAAGGAAGCTGAAGAACCACTGGAAGCCGGTGGAGCGGGCCTCGAAGTTGTTGGTGAACCCGTGCCGGCGGTCCTTGACGCGGATGTCGAGGTGGCTGGCGACAGCGGTCTGGCCGTTGGGGTGATGGACCGTGCGCTTGTCCAGGTCGATCTCCACGGACAGGTCCGGGTTCTGTTTCCAGTACTCGAAGACCTGCTGTGTGAGGTCGTTGCTGACCGCTTCGAGTTCGGCCTTGCGCTCTTCGAAGTCCTCCGCCGACAGGGCCCCGGCCGTCGTGCTGACGAGTTGCAGCAGGGCTCGGGCGGTCTGGATCGCGGAAGCACCGGGCTCTTCCTCCTGGCCGGCCAGGTCGGTCAGGGCGATCCGGCCGGGGAGGTTCTGGTAGTCGCTGAAGTAGAAGAACTTCGGTTCCCGCTCGCGCAGGATACGTGCAGCCTGCTGCCAAGCGCTCTTGTTCTCGCCCAGTCGCCGGCGTGCCGCCGTGACGAAGATGTCGATGTCCGCTGCGGTGTAGCCGGAGTCCTCAGCCGCTTCCAGGCCGCCAGCCTTCTCCAGGGCGCTGGCGATACTCCTCGTCCCGAGGACGCTGCGCAGCGCGGGCGGTATTTCCTCGTAGGGGGCCCGAGCGCGTCGGCGACAGCCTTCAGGTCTTCGTCGCCCAGCTCGAACGCGCAGGTGATCGGCCGCGCATCAGCGATCACCCCCGAGCGGGTGTCCAGGACCTTGCGCCACCGCGGGTAGTCCTGCCCCAGGTCAAAGGCGTCCTCGGAGTACACGGGATGGAAGAGGTAGATCGCCGACAGCAGGGCTGTCTTCCCGCTCTTGTTCTTGCCGACCAGAGCCGTGACGTCCGGTGAGATTGCGACATCACAGCTGTCAACGATGTTACCGAAGAGGCCACTTCGTACCCAAGTGAGCTGCATCCACCTATTCTGCGCGCACTTGGTCCGCGACCGACGGCGCGGGTCGGCTTGGCCGAACCGCCGGTGGGAGGCTTGCCCGGATCAGGTACGACGGCGCGAGAGCCGGCCGCCGGGCTTCCGCTCGGTCACCGTCTGGTGCTTGCAGTCCGACCGCCCGCCGGGCGTTGCCCGAATCACGGCACGGTGTTGGTACTTGCGGTGGCGCGCTTTCGCGCGAGGGCTCAACGGTTCATCCGGTGACCACCGCACCACGACCGAGGCGGCTGGTGGAGAGCCGCTGGTTGCCCAGCCGGCGGTTCCCGCGCGAACGTCCCGGCCACGCGCTGGACGGCCGCTGCCGGCCGATTGATTTGTTACAGGAGCGAGAGCTCACGACACGCTAATTTTGGGGCACCCCAACGCAGAGGAGAGCCCCGTGGGCAAGGTGGTCATGTACAGCTCGGTGTCGGTGGACGGCTTCGTCGCGGACGAGAATGACCAGCCCGGACCGCTGTTCGACTGGTTGTCCAGCGGTGACGTCCTGTTGGACGAAAGCGGCCAGCTGAAGGTGTCGCAGACGTCCTACGACTACACCCGGCCGTACTGGGACCAGATCGGAGTCACGATCGTCGGCCGCCACGTCTTCGACCTGACGGACGGCTGGGACGGAAAGCCTCCGGGCGGGATCGACCACGTGGTCGTCGTGTCGCACCGGCCGATGCCCGAGGGCTGGGACCCCGAGGCGCCGTTTCACTTCGTCGACGGCGTCGAGGCAGCCGTGGCCAAGGCGCAGGAGCTTGCGGGTGACCGCATGGTCGAGGTCGCCGCCGGCGACGTCGGTGGCCAGGTGCTCGCCGCGGGCCTGATCGACGAGGTGCGCATGGACGTCGTACCCGTCGTATTCGGGTCCGGCAAGCGCTACTTCGGGTCGGTCCAGGCGCAGCACCTGTTGGAGGATCCTGACGCTGTGATTCAGGGCAACCGGGTGCTTCACCTGCGTTATCGAGTGCGCCGTTGACCGATCTGAGCGGGGACGCGAAGAACGCGAAGAAGTCACAGCGAACGGTGACACAAGATCGGGCCTCCGGCGGCATTTGCGCATCGCTGTCCCTGGTCGGGCCGCCGACGGGTCCGACGCCCTCACCCGCCCCCGCCGCCGTGCCACCACCCGGCAGTGGACCCCGCACCGCAGCCTGCAATGGACCCTGGACGCGATCACCGCCGGGCCGGCGTTCGTCCGCAACGGCCGGATGGACATCCTCGCCGCCAACCAGCTCTTCCGCGCCTTCTACACCGACGTCTACGCGACGCCCGGCAACCAGCGGAACCTGGCCCGCTTCACCTTCCTCGACCCCGTCTCCCGCCGCTTCTACCCGGACTGGGACGCGTTCGCCGACATCACCGTCGCCATCGTACGTACGGAAGCCGGTCGCAACCCCCACGACAAGGACCTGCACGATCTCGTCGGGGAGCTGTGCACCCGCAGTGACGCCTTCCGCACCCGGTGGGGCGCGCACAACGTCCGCCAGCACGGCACCGGCACCAAGCACTTCCACCACCACGCCGTCGGCGACCTCTCCCTCGCCTTCGAAGGTTTGGAGATGGCCGCTGCTCACGGTCTCACCCTCACCATCTACACGGCCGAACCCGGCTCACCCTCCGAAGAAGGACTGCGCCTCCTCGCCACCTGGGCCGCCACCGAGGAAGCCGCCCCGGACACCGAACGGTCAGCAACCGACTGACCGCCGACGGCCCCCCCCGGGCCTGTCGCAGGGTGGCCTCGGTGCGCAGTTCGCCGAGCTTGAAGCCGAGACCGCCGGAGGAACCGGTCACCAAGTGGTGCTTGGTGTCCTTCGCGGGAAGCGGGCAGATGTTCTCCCTCTCGGTGAGGGGGACGGCGGTCTCTTCCTGGATGGTGGGGGCGACTTCGGTGGCGAGGAGTTCGATGGACCCCGGGGGCAAGGCCCCGCCCGGAGAGAGGGGGCCGGGTCAGGCGTTGAAGACGGCCTCGGCGCGGTCGCGGGTCTCGTAGAGCTCCCAGTACAGCGGGGCGATGTCCTCGGAGGCGGCGGTGGGGATGCCTTCGGGGCCTCCCTCGCCGATCCACACATTGATCGCGACGTGCGCGGCGTACACGCCGCTCCCGGTGAGTTCCTTGTTGAGGTTGAGGACCCAGTTGCGCAGTGCGCCGCCGGCGGCGTTGACGTTGCCGAGCATGGGGATCGGGTCGATCGAGCCGCCGCCGGTGGTGAACAGCAGCGTTCCGGCTCGGGCCTCACGCATGGCGGGCAGTACCGTGCGGGCGGCCTCGACGGCGCCGTAGAAGGTGTACTCGATCTGCGGCTGCAGGTTCTGAACCGTCGATTCGGCCGGAGTGGCCTGGGTGAAGCCCGGCACCGGGGAGTGCGGGGCCGGGGAGTACTCCAGAACATCGATGGCGCCGAACCGGGCCGTTGCCGCCTGAAGGGCGGCGACCAGCGACGGCCTGTCCAGTACGTCGGCGGGGAACGCCTCGGCGGTGATGCCTTCGCCGCCGAGCTGCTCGACCAGGGCGTCGAGCTTGGTCTTGGTGCGGGCGATGAGCGCGACATCGAAGCCGCGGGCGCCGAAGGTCCGGGCGATGGCCAGGCCCATGCCGGGGCCGGCGCCGATGATGGCGATAGCGGGCACGATCAGATCCTTCTTCAGGCGATGAGGGGAGGACGGGGGCGGGTCAGGAGCAGGTGACGGCGATCTTGCCGAGGGCGCCGGCGCCGAACGTGGCGAACGCCTCCTCGGCCCGCTCCAGCGGGTAGGTGGCGGTGACCGGCACGCGCAGCGTCCCGGAGGCGGCCTCCTCGGCCAGCGTGCTCAGTGTCCGGGTGTTGGTGTCGGCCATGACCGAGTGGACGGTGACGTCCTCGCGCTCCACATCGTCCTTGGTCAGGCCCAGGGTGGAGGCGATCTGTCCGCCCGGCTTGAGCAGGCCGGCAAGCGCAGCGCCGTCACCCGCCAGATGCAGGATCGCGTCCACGCCCTCGGGAGCGAGCGCGCGGACCTGCGCGGGAAGGTCGCCGGTGAAGTCCACCGTACGCACGTCCCTGTCCGTCAGGCCGGTGACGAAGTCCGTCTCGGTGCCGGGACGTGCGGTGGCGATCACCCGGGCCCCGCGGGCGGCGGCCAGCTGCACGGCCAGGGCGCCGACCCCGCCGGTCGCCCCGGAGATCAGCAGCGTGCCGCCCTGGGACACATCCGCGACCGTGAGGGCATCGAAAGCGGCGGTTCCGGCCAGGCCCAGCGCACCGGCGTCACCGATGTCCAGCCCGTCGGGGACGCGGGCGACCCCGTAGGCGGCGGACACGCTCACGTACTCGGCCAGCGATCCGGTGCCCAGGAACGGCTTCATCACCACACCGAAGACCGCGTCCCCGACAGCGAAACCCTCGGCGCCCTCACCCAGGGCCTCCACGGTGCCCGCGAAGTCCTTGCCGATCACCAGCGGGAACCGGTGCTCCATCATCCCCTGCAGGTAGCCGGCCGCCGTCGCGGCGTCGAAGCCGTTCACCGACGACACCGCCACCTTCACCAGCAGCTCGCCCGCCTCCGGACGGGGAACATCAACCTCGGCCACGGCCGGAACAGCCGGGACCTCATCCAGTGCGACAGCACGCATGAGTACACCCTTCAACAATTGGAACGGCCTTCCCGTTTCCTGTTGCCCAGCGTAACAACAGAACTGGGCCGCCTGTTCCACTTAGGTAGGATGGGTGGCATGTCCTCCGACGAAACTCCCGCGCAGACTCCGGACCAGCAGTCCGGAACGGGGCTGCGGATCGATGCGGAACGCAACCGTGACCGCGTCCTTGCCGCCGCACGACGCTTGTTCGCGAGCGAAGGGCTCGGGGTGTCCATGGCCTCGGTCGCCCGCGAAGCCGGCGTCGGCAAGGCCACCCTCTCCCGCCGCTTCGCCACCCGCGAGGACCTGATCACCGCCGTGTTCGCCGACCGCATGGACGCCTACGCCACGGCCGTCACCGAAGCCCTCGCCGACCCCGACCCCTGGCGCGGCTTCACCGGCTACGTCCAGGCCGTCTGCGCCATGCAGGCCGCGGACCGCGGCTTCGCCGACGTCCTGACCATCACCTTCCCCACCGCCAAAGCCCTCGAAGCCCGCCGTGCCGAGGCGTACGACGACTTCCTGAAGCTCATCGACCGCGCCAAGGCCACCGGTCGCCTGCGCGACGACTTCACCAGCGAGGACCTCGTCATCCTGCTCATGGCCAACGCCGGCGTCGTCAACGCCACCGGCGACGCCGCCCCCGACGCCTGGCAGCGCCTTGTCGGCCACATGCTCCGCTCCTACGCCGCCCCCGACGCTCCCCTCCCCGTACTGCCCGACACCCCCACGCCGGCAGCCCTCTACCGCGCCATGATCCGCCTCACGCGGGGCCGCCCCTCCTGACCCCGGCCAGGACGGGCCGCCGTCCTCTGGGGTCCTCCTCTTTCCTGACCGGCCGTCAGTACTGGTCCCGGAGGCCGTGCCCGGCCCCAGGTCCCGTCCGGCGGATCCTCCACGCCGCCCGGCGGTCACACCTTGCGAGCGTCCCAGGGGGTGCGGAGCCAGCCGTCGTAGGAATGGAGCAGGGCCACCAGAGCCGCCCCCAACCGCCAGTCAAGCTCGGGTGCGCTCAGTTCGAGCCGTTCCCTGAACGGTCGGTAGTCCAGGAGCAGGCGGCCGCCGGCGCGCCATCTGATGCGCCGTGGGGCGCGTGGGATGTCACCGTTGTTGAACAGCGCCCCGAGGAAGAGGAAGGGCAGCAGTGGGGAGAGCGGCCAGCAGACGAGCCACCAGAAGATCCGGCCCTTGTAGCCCACCGCTTCGGGGAGGCCGGGCTGTGTCACCGTCCAGCGGGTCCGTATGCCTCTGCCCCTGAGCGCCTTCTCGCGTACGACGGTGCCGATGACCTCACCGCCGGCGCCGAGCACCTGGTAGGTCGCCACCCCGTCGCGGGCCGACAGAGTCACCACTGTGGCCACCACGCCGCCACGGTTCTCGTCGCCCCACAGGATGAACGAACGAGCGCCTGTCTTGCGCGCCGCGAGGTAGGCGGGCAGGCCGCCTGACGGAAGTTGGCGCTCCACATACGCGACGGAACGGAGCGTTCTCGATTCTTCGAGATCGACCACGTTCCGGACGACCGGAGGTGGGCCTCCTGGCTCCAGGTCTTTGAGCTTCGCTGGAGGGATCCTCATGGTCAGGTCGGCTGTCACCCTGTGTGCTCCACGTTCATTCACCGCTCGTCCGCCTTGCTGGGGGCACCATAACGCGGCCCTGCCGACGGGTGTGCCGGTCGTTCGACCCACAAGGAACGGCGATCATGCGCACCATAAGGACACTTATCACACACTTCAAGTGCTTTGTCTTGTCCATTGGTCAACTAACCTTGACGCATGTGGCTTGGGGGACGCGAGGTCAGCGCGGATCGAGACGTCGAGTCGATGGCGGGCCCCAGATCCAGCGAGCATCTGTTCGATGCGACCGTCGAGCGGTACGGGTTGTGGCTCCGGTCCACCGTGGTGTTTCTGTGCAGTGCGCTCGGCATCGTCGCCGCGGACGCGGCGACGAATCCCCTGGCGCTGTCCCTGCTGCTGACCGCCCTGCTCGCCTGCGCCGTACGGCTCCACGGGCTGCGCCACCCGCTCCCGTTCGCCTGGCGGTGGGCGCTGGACGCGTTGGTGGTGGTGCTGACGGGGCTGTCCCAGCCGGTGCTCGGCGGCGCCGGCGCGGATGTGATGGTCGAGTCGATTCTCGGCATCTGCGTCATCACCTTCCAGCAGGAGTGGGCGGTGCGCCCCATGGTCGGCGCCACCCTGGCCGCACTGGGAGCTGTCGCCTGCGCGCTCGGCGACGTCCTCTCCTCGCCCGGCCACGGCCCGGAGCTGACCGCACTGGTGAAGCTGCTTGTGGTGGCGGGCCTGTCCAGGGCCGCGTACCTCATCGTCCGGACCCGCGCGAGGGCGGCCGACCGGTCGGCCGCGGCCTGGGCGGCGTCGCGCCGCGAGGCCGATGTCGCCGCCGCCCGGAGGGCCACCGAGCGGGAGTACCTGGCGACTCTGCACGACACGGCGAGCGCGACGCTGCTGATGGTCTCCCAGGGCGACGGCAGGGACTGGTCCTGGCTGTCCCCCCGGGCCAGGGAGGACCTGGAGGCGCTGTCCGCCATGCCGGGGTTCGAGACGGGGAGCGTCGACCTCGCGGAGCTTCTCCGCTGTGTGCCAGGAGCGCGCGAGGGCGAGGAGCAGGCCCTGGTACGGCTCAAGACGCGTATCGAGGGTCCGCTCACGGTTCCGTCCGGCCCCGGACTCGCGATATTCAACGGGGTACGGGAGGCCGTCACCAACGTGGCACGCCACGCCGGAGTCCGGGAGGCGGAGCTCAGGGCAAGGGCGGAGCAGGGTGGCGCCGTCGTCGAACTGTCCGACGCGGGACGTGGGTTCGACCCGGGCTCCGTCCCCGCGCGGCGCCGGGGCATCTCCAACTCCATCGTCGGCAGGATGCACGCGGTCGGCGGCTCCGCCACGATCACCTCGGAACCGGGCGGCGGGACCACCGTGCGGTGGCGCTGGCGGGCCGGGACCCAACAGCCGTGGGACGACGCGTGGCTGAAGGGCGAGCCGCGGACAGACCCGCTCCCCGCACCGGCGCAGCACGCGGCCGTCGTCCGCCTCATCCGCGGGCAGTTGCTGCACGGGGCCCAACTGGCCGCGCTGCTCATCAGCCTGCTGTCGCAGTTCGTGCTCTCCCTGCGGCAACTCACCGCCTACCAGGACGTGTACCGCCCCGCGTGGGCACAGACCGTGGCCTTCGTCTGCCTCATCGTCGTCGCGGTCGTCGGGGCCACCTATCTGCTGCGTGGCAGGCGGCTGCCGCCCGCCGTGCGTGGATGGGGCGTGGCCTCGGTGCTGGGCGTCTCGGCGGTGTGCGCGTTCACGCTCCCGCCGGAGCGGCTGACAGGCGCGGAGGACTGGTCGTTCGGGCTGGTCGGCTGGCACGCCCTGTTCCTGCTGGCGGACCTGCGGATCAGGGTGTTCGCGGCGTTCCTCGGGGCGCACATCGCGATCAACGCGACCGCCGTGTTCCTGCTGGGGACGCCGACCGCCGCGGACACCGCGGCGATGGGAATCGCGGCGGTCTCCACCTGCGGCTTCCAGCTCTCCGTCGGTGTACTGATGCACCTGCTCCACGACGCGGCGCCGGCGGCGGGGACGGCGGCGGCGCGTGAGGAGGAGCTGCGTACCCGGGAACGTATCCATGAGGACATGCAGCGTGATCACAAGGAGCGC
>NZ_JBHXRX010000100.1:0-19682 GCF_042714995.1 Streptomyces sp. NPDC058665 | reverse complement strand
GGCCCTGCCTCCATGCGCGCACAACGAGAAGATCACCCCGACAGGAAACCTGTTCGACCCGCACGTTCCCTGACCGGTTGAGATACGGCTACTCATGCGCATGCCGAAGCAAATCGGCAGTCCGAGCTGCAGCGTGCTCAGGTCGCTCGTGTCGTGCAGGTGCGTAAGGCGATGGCCGCGTGGGACAACCTATTGGGGCGGACGTTTCGCCTGCTCGGAGAGGGTATTGCTGACCCCGGGGCGTTCCACCAAGCGACGGAGCGGGCGCGTGTCGACGCGAGTGAGGCCCTGTACGAGGCGCTGAACGATGGCTTGTACATCCCGGCAACGCAAGGTAGCGACGCTCGTGAGCGGCTGGAGTTCGGCGACTACCCGGGCCTGCGGGACGATCCCGCAGACTCGAAGTGGGTCCTGGACAAATTCGAGAAGGCGACAGAGGCCTTGAACGCCATGGCGGAGCGCGACATGGACCCTTCCAGCGACGCCTGGGTGGAACTTTGGGAAGATACGAGGCGTCACATTCTCGGCGCGCACAGGTGCCGAGCTGATCTTTCACACGCACTGATGCGACACGTCGAGACCATTGCAGATGTCACCACGATCGAGACCCGCAATGGTGACAGAACTGGGCTCGCATGACGTGTAGCCCTGCCTGGAACGGCACCGCCAGAGGTTCGGGGACACACCAAACCACTCTGAGACCGGGCCGAATTGATCACTTTTCGGTGACACGCGATCAAGATCCGATGGCACGGGACGCTTCGCCTCGAGCACGAGATACGGGGCGACGTGGGTCTCTCCCCGAAGGATCTGGTCTCCGTCCCAAGTGACCTGGTCTGATTCGTCGTTGGTCTCAGTTGATCTGGTTCGTCATTCTGATCACTTCACTACTCTGTCGAGCCGTGAACGCGGACCGCTGGCTGGCAGACACCCGGACCTCCTACGACACGGTCGCGGTCAGCTATGCCGACCAACTACGCGAGGCTCTGGCCGGGGCGCGGTATCTTCGGGCGGCTCTGGCGCTGTTCGCCGACTTGGTGCACGCCGCCGGCGGCGGGCCGCTGGCGGACGTGGGGTGCGGACCTGCTCCAGTGCGTGGCCGGGCCCGTCAGAAGGGGCCCGGACCGGCGAGCCGCACCGTCGGCCGGTGCCGAGGCCGGTCGGTCGCCCCCTCCGACGACACCCCCGGGCGTTCCTGGCCGGCTGGCGCCTCTCGTGGTGGGCGGGTTGCCGTTCAGGCCGGTTTGTAGGCGACGTACCCCCACTGCTGGGTGTCCGTACCGGGACCGGACTCGTCGGGATGCCAGCGGTTGATGGGGCCGAGTCCCGGGTCGGGGATGGTCAGGCCCTCGGCCATGGCAAGCATGGTCTCGGTGCTGCTGGCCACATAGGGCTGGGTGCCGGAGTCGGCGTAGGACCGGGTCATCGCGTCGACCTCGGGTGAGGAGAGCGTCGTGCACATCACCAGGGCGCTGCCCGGGGCGAGGCGGGACATGTAGTCCTGCACCAGGGCGACGGCTTCGGCGGGATCGGTGACGTGCCCGATCACCGACATCAGCATCAGCACGACGGGCTGGTCCAGATCCAGGGTGCGGGCGGCCTGGGTGATCACGGTGTCGGGGTTGTTGAGGTCGGAGTCGATGTAGTCGGTGTCGCCTTCGGGGGTGCTGGTGAGCAGGGCGCGGGCGTGGGCGAGGACGATGGGGTCGTTGTCGACGTAGACGATCCGGGCGTCCGGGGCGGCGCGCTGCGCTACTTGGTGGGTGTTGTCGGCGGTGGGCAGGCCGGTTCCGATGTCGAGGAATTGCCGGTAGCCCTCCTCGGCGGCGAGGTGCCGCACGGTGCGTCCGAGGAAGGCCCGGGTGGAGAGGGCGAGGTCGACCACCGCGGGGAACTCGCGTTTCATCTGCTCGGCGAGTTTCCGGTCGGCCGGGTAGTTGTCCTTGCCCCCGAGCAAAGCGTTCCAGAAGCGGGCGGAGTGCGCCTTCTCGGGCTGGAGGTCGATGTCCAGGTTTGCCGGGTTCAGTGGTCGGTCGGTCATCAGCGTGGAGCCTCTCTCAGAACGGTGTCGGCAGGGGGGTGGTCGGCGGTGGGGCGAGGGCTGCGGTTTCGTCCATCGCCACGAGGTAGGTGTGTACCGCGTCGGAGTCCTCGGTGTCGGGGGTCGTCTCTCGATGCAGGCCCCGGCCGATCAGCCGGTCCTCCAGCAGTGGATGGGTGTAGCGCAGGATTGATACGGGCCCGGACAGCAGCAGCGGGTGCGCCCCGACGGCCGTGGGGATCGCCTGGACGGTGATCCCGCTGCTGCGGTGGCGGGTGTAGTGGTTGAGGAAGTTCATCTGCTCGGTCATGGCCGAGGGCCCGCCGACGGGCCGCTGGAGGACTGCGTCCTCGATCAGCGCCCACAGCCGCACCGGACGGGCCGGACGCCGCAGGGTGTGTTCCTGGCGTTCGCGCAGGAGCTGTAGCCGCCGGTCGACCTCCTCACCGGTCGCCCGGGGGTGGTGCAGCTGTAGAAGGGCGCGGGCGTAGCCGGGGGTCTGGAGCAGCTCCGGGACGGCGCCGGGGGAGTAGACGCGGATCAGGTCGGCCGCGGACTCCAGGTCGATCATCCCGGCCAGGTGCTCGGGCAGGACATCACGCCACGGGTGCCACCATCCGGGCTTCTCCGCCTCCTCCAGCGCCCGGAGCACCACTCCGGCCTCCTCGTCGGGTGCGCCGTAGAGCTTCAGCAGGTGGCTGATCGTGGCCAGGCTTGGCACGGTGCGCGCCAGTTCCAGGCGGCTGAGCGTGACCGTGTGCACCCCGAGGGAGTCCGCGGCGGCCTTCAGGGTGACGCCGGCGGCTTCGCGGCGGGCTCGTAGGTCCGCCGCGAACAGTCGCAGGGCCACCGTGGGGCCGGATCGGGGCCGTGACACAGATTCTCGGACCTCGCCTTCGGTGTGGGGCTACCACCATGCCCTCTTTCACATGATGGTGCACTCTGTGGAATCGCACAGTGAGGGCGGCGCGTTGATGGTGGATGAGGCCGAAAACGTGTACTGGGGGCGGGCGCCTTGGCGGTGCTGGCCCGGGAGCGGCTGCGCTATGAGGCTGGCCGGTTCGCCTCATCAGCTGCGCCCGCCCGTCCCGCGCGGGCAAGATCGGCCGTATGGACAGCGAGTTGACGATCGCCTTGGTCGGTGCCGGGAGCGCCCTCCTCGGTGCACTGATCGGCGGCGGAGCCGCTGTGATTGGCGCGGGCAAAGCAGCCCGCAGCGCATACCTGGGACCGCTCCAGGTAGCACGACGGGTGGAGCAAGCGGCCGCGCATAATGCTCTGCTGACCGCTGCGAACGACTACGACATAGCAGTGAGTCAGATCCTCCGCATGGGGCTGGAGTTGAATCAGCACGCCATCGCGCAAGCCGAAGGACGGCAAGGCGTCCTGAGTGACCCTGACGTGACGGCGTACCGGGCAAAGATCGAGCAGGTGGGCACTGCTGACAGAGTGGTGGCCGCAGTTCGGCATGTTGCTCTCCAGGGGCCCAAGGAGGTCTACGAGGCGGCCGAGGGGGTTCGAAGGATGGCGCACATCCTCGAATACAGCCTCGCCCAGTTGGAGACGATCCATCATGCGGCGGCGCCCTCCGATTTCGAAACGGTCCCTGCCGTCACTCCGATCGTGCTGAGCGACGCAGCCGAGGGTCTGTCGCAAGCGATCCACGCGTTTGCCGAGGTGGCGAGCGAGCACCTCAACGGCATCGAATGAGTGGCCTGCCTACGAACCCCGGTGGCCGTATGGGCGTCGGGTGGGTGTTGTACGGTGCCGGAGCGAGCCCTGCACACCGTGATCAGTTCACGGAGCACGACCTCTCTTCCACGCCCCGGACTTTCAGCCCAACCGCCCAGACCATGGCTCCCTTTCGGGCGACTTCGGGAGCCGTCCCGGGCTGCTCAACCATCACTCAGAGTGGCCCCCGCGCGGAAGCTGTGTCAGAACCCCCAGACATCAACGAAGCCAGTCAGGTGAAGCCAGCTCCGTCCTGGGCAGCGGAGTTGGCGCCGGCTGCTGCCCGGGAGGCCGAAGCAGGCTCAGCGTTCGGTGGAGCGATGAGCGGAGGCGTCCTGGTCGAACCCCTCCTCGAACTCCTGCTGGTTGCCCGAGTCGGCGAACTGGGGCGGGAGGAAGATGTTCCTGACCGGCACGGAGAGGGCCGTGGGAGCGGCCCTGATCGAAGTATGTTGTCGCGGTGTGGGCACGGCGGCGAATCGCGAAGTCGCTGCCGCTGTGGGGGCGAGCGAGCGGACGGTGGTGTTGGCCTGGCGCGAGCGCGGCGAGGGCGGGGTCGTGTCGCAGGGCTCTACGGGGCGGGATTGGGGACCAGTTGGGGACCACACGGTGTGCCCGGTGGCGCACATCAGGCGCTTGCATGCACTCTATGTTCCTATCTTAAGCATGCTATGTCCGGAAAATAGACCCGACCCTCACTCCTGGGGGTCAAGGGGTCGCAGGTTCAAATCCTGTCGTCCCGACTCGTGAGAGTCGCAGGTCAGGGCCTGTTTCGGAGCGATCCGGAACGGGCCCTTGATCGTTGTTGGGGAGCAGTTGGGGACCAGGGTGCCTTGACCTAGTGTCAGCGGGTGTGGCGACGGGGCTTGGCAGGGAGCGTGGTGCGCGCTGAGGTGTGCGGTGAGTGCGGCGCCGGCGGCTGTGATCTTGTGGATGTCGGGGTGCAGGTGGCGCTGGGTGGTGGTGAGTGATCCGTGGCTGGCGATCCTGCGCAGGACGTGCACCTGGAGAACAGTGATCTGCGGGATCGCCGGTTGGGCCAACCGGCGATCCCATGCTATATTCCTCTGCTTGATTTTGAGGTGGCCGTTCCCGGGATCCTGGCAAAAGGTAGAGGATGGAAATTCTTTGCCAATTCGGACGGTAGGGGAATGGAGGGGTGACGAGGGGTCAGTCAACTCCCGAGCGGGAGGAGCCCTGTTGTACAGAGAGGCCGGACGCTACCAGGGAGCTGTGGTGGACTGGCGTGATCGACCGTCACGGACCGCTACTTCTACCCTGTTCCGCCCCGCACCACCAGCGTCGCCGGACTCCTCAACCGCACCGAAAGTCCCAGGCATCAACCGCCCGACGAGCCGCCGCCAGGACACCTCCTCGCGCGAGCCGAGCGCTACTACAGGAAGACCTTCCCCCCCAGCGTGGCAGGAACATCCCCGCGCGGGGAGCAGGGCTGGGCCTGGAGCCGGTGGGCGGCCCCGTAGGCCATCCCTGCGGTGCGGGAAGCGCATCGGAGGTCGCGGCGCTCGCGACAATGATGACGGTGCGGCGGAGTTGAGCGTCCCGGTTGGTCTCCGCCAGCCGCAGCCGCAGCCGCAGCCGCAGCCGGTCGCGGGCCTTGCCTCGGCAGTTGCTGCCGAGGGCCGGTGGCTTACTCGTGTTCGGTGCAGAGCTGGGCAATCAGGGCTGTGCAGGCCCACTTCTCCCAGGCGTCGGGGGACCAGCCCCGGTCGCGGACGAAGATCAGGTACAGCTCCGGGCTGAGAAGTCCGTAGAGCAGGTCGGCGGCGCGGGCGGTGTCGATGTCGGGGCGGGCGTCGGGCTTGGAGGTCAGCGCCTTCGCCGCGGCGTGCTGGACGGTGTAGCGCGGGTCGGGGCCGGCGGGCCACTGCGCGGCGATCTCCGGGTCCGTGGCTGCGGCAGCTGCGATCAACGGCATGATCGGGGCGACACGGCCGAGGATGTCGCGTACGCCCCGTACGTGGGCGCGCAGTTGCCCGGCCGCGGTGGGCTCGGCGCACGCGGCGCGGAACCAGTCGCGGTCCATCGTGGCGACCGGTTCGACGTCGCCCGCGATGGATGTGTCGACGACGTCCTTGAACAGCGCGCGCTTGTTGCGGAACACGAAGTACACGGTCTGGACGGCCACACCCGCCCGATCCGCGACCTCTTGAAGGCTTGTCGCACCGTACCCCTGCGCGACGAACAGCTCCCGCGCCGCCGCAACGATCTTCTCGCGGGTACGCCGCGAGCGCTCGGCCCGCTTGTCGGGGCGCTTGATGTTCTGCCCGTCGGATCCCTTGACCACATCCATGCCGGGAGTCTATCTCTAGAGTCAGACACTAGAGATAAACTCTAATTTCTTGAGGGGTAGCGATGAGTGAAACCCGGACGGCTGCGGAGCTCGACCAAGAGGCCGCTGTACGCCGCGTGTTGGAAGACTTCTACCGGGACGGCAAGCCACCGTGGGACAGCGGCATCACACCGCCCGAACTGGTGGTCCTGATAGAGGGGCCCGGTGCGCTAAGGCCGGGCCGGGTGCTCGAACTCGGCTGCGGCACCGGGACCAACGCCGTGTACCTGGCCCGGCACGGCTGGCAGGTGACGGCCGTCGACCTGGTCGACCGCGCGGTCCGGCAGGCGAGGGAGAAGGCCGACGCGGCCGAAGCGGATGTCACGGTGCTGTGCGGGGACGCCACCCGACTCGACGAAGTGGGCGTGCCCGGCCCGTACGACCTGTTCTTCGACCTGAGCTGCTACTGCGGGATCCCACCGCACCGCCGCGACGCCTACGCCGCCAACCTCACCAAGCGTGCCGCCCCCGATGCACGACTGCTGATGTTCGGGTACGGGCCCGGGGCATTTGACGACTTGTGGTCCGGCGTCACCGCGGACGAACTCAGCGCCAGGTTCGCTGGGTGGCACCTGGCAGAGGTGACGCCCGGCACGAACCTGGTCCCGACTTTCTGGTTCACACTGCGCCACACCGCCGCAGCATGACTCAGCCGCATCCGGCAATTTCACCCGAGCGGGCCACCAGGTCGAGCATGTCTGAGGCGGTAACCGGGGGGCCTTGCGCCGGTCGGCGCCGAGTCCGAGCGGGTTGTCAACCATCCCCGCAGGCGCGGGGAGCACGGAGACGCGGTCTGCGCCCCATCCCCGCGCGGGCGGTGATCGAGCTGCGTGCCAGGTGCTGGTGAGTCAGCGGGTGTGCCGCCCGTGCGGTGGTTGCGTCGGGCGGCACGTTATCCCCACTGGTGTGGGGCGTAAGGCCAGAATGCGTGAACTCTTGGCCTATTTCCCTGGTGTCGGGAGGTGAGCCACGATAGCGGCTGGGGTGTGGGGGTCTGGTGTGGTGTTCACCTGCTGAGTCCTGTGTCGGGGTGGTGGGTGAGGCCGGTCGGCCCGCCGATGCAGGTACCGGTGGTGGGGTCGAAGAGGGCGGTGTGGGTGTTTTTCCGCGACGCCCTGCTCGTACTGCCCCGCGAGGTGCTGATGCCCCAGGCATACGTACGGCGCGCACCCCGGGGCTGAGCGGAGAATTGGGCGCACTCGGTCGTTCCGGCAATGCGGCGAGGTGCCGTAGCTGTTGTCGTGCGCCCGCCAGGGACTACGGGACAGCCCTTGGAGCGTGCCTTGCGGCTCCAGGCCGTGTTTTCGAAGTCCCGTCTGGGTACGGCACCTCGCCGCGTTGTCGTCGGGCGGCCACGTACGGCCGGTCCGTCCACAACCCTGGTCCTCCGCCTTGCGACGCACCGCACCAACCGCCGCCGGCCCCGCCTTGCGGCGGACGACGCTATTGCGAAGACACGACCCAGGCCCTGTCCGGGCTCGCGGTCCCCGGTACGCACACTCAGCCGGGCGTACGTGACAGGCGGACCCGTTCAAGCCTTTCCGGGCGCAGGAGGACCGGTCCGAGCAGCCCCGATGCCCGTGCGTCTCCGTGCGCGTTGGCGCCGGTGTTGGTGACGCGTACGCGTATGACGTTCGTGCCCGTGCGTAGGGCGGAGGTGACGTCGGAGCGGTAGGGCGGCCACAGTCGGGCGGGCAGTTCCCTGCCGTTCACCGTGATCTCGGCGACGTCGCGCACGTCCCCGAGGTCGAGGCTCCACACTCGGCCGGACAGGGTCCGCGCGTCGAGCGTGAACTCGCGTTCGTAGACGGCGGATCCGGAGTGGGCGGGGTCCAGGTCCGTCCAACTACCCAGCGGGCGGCGGGTGTTCGGTGCGCCGTCGCGGTCGAGGTGGAAGCCCCAGTCGCCGTCCAGCGGTACGGGGGTCAGTGGGTCCTCGGCGGTGAGGGTGCCCTCGTACCGGCGGTCGCCGTGTCGTGCGACGACGCGGACGGTCGTCGGGGACGCCACGCGAACGGTGGCGGTGCCCGTGTGTCCTTCGATCGTCAGGCTCTCCACCGGTGCGTTCGACTCGACGGCGTGCGCGGGTTCGCCGTGGGACGGGGTGCGGAAGACGACCGCGATCGCGGCCTTCGCCTCCAGAACCAGCGGTACGGCAGTCCCCTTCCCGCCGGCCGGCCCACCGGGGAAGGGCGCCCGGCGCCAGACGCCGGCGGGCGCGGCGCGGCCCGTGTCCGGGTCCCACACCTCCGGGACGCCGAGCGCGGGGAACGTCGCGGTGAACTCCGCCCGTTCCGCACGCTCGTTGTGCAGGAGGAACGCCTGCTCACCGGCGCGTTCCAGGCGCAGTACGCGCACCTCGGCCATGGCGGGTGCGAGCGTCGCGGCGCCGCCGCCGACCGACGCGACCTTCGCGGCTGCCTCCGCCGGGTCCTTCGCCCGGTGGGCGCGGGACGGCCGCCCGCCGGAGAAGAGTCCGTCCAGGGCCCGCGCCAACTCCTCGTTCCGGCCCTCCGGTTCGCGTGTGGGCAGGTCGCCCACGCCGACGAGGACTCCGCCGGCGTCCACGAAGCGGGTGAGCGATTCCACGGCACCGACCGACAGCACGGGCGTCCGGGGCAGCACGACGATGCCGTACTCCTGGGGTCCGACGGCGAGTCGGGTCCCACGGACGCGCGCGTGCTCGATGAGCGCGGGGTCCTTGTCCAGCGCTCCCTCGTCCAGCAGGTCGAAGTCGATCTGGACGTCCTCCAGCGCGTGGACGGCGGCCACGAACGCCTCGTCGAGCGCGGACTGTTCGGGTCGGTCCTGAACGGATTCCGCGGCGCGCTGGGGCTGGACGAGCGCGGTACGAGCCTTGCCTGTCGCCCGCGCCGCCTCCACGAGCCGTCCGATCCACTCGTTGAGGGGCGTGGAGAGTGCCCACCACGGGCTGACCGGCTGGAAGGGCGGTGGGTAGACGATGCTGTCCGCGTCGGAGAAACGGGCATGCAGCAGCACCTTGTTGACGCCTCGGACGACGAACGAGCCGACTGCCTCGCGGGTCAGGGCGGGGGTGACTCCCCATCCGGTGCCGCCCATGGCCTCCAGATAGACGCGTTGCTGTCCTGTCTGATGGGCGGCGCTGGCCGGCCAGCGCGGCAGTATGCGGTGGTACTGGCGCTGGAGATGGTCGAAGATCAGGTCCGTGCCCGGTATCTGGGCCCACTGGTGCGCGGTGTTGAGGTTGCCGGTGCTCTTGATCTGCTCGGCGGGGCCGTACTCGTCCCACAGCGGGTTGGAGACGAGTTCGAGACCGTGCTTCTCCATCCAGGTCCCGACGCGCCGGTAGTACGCGGCGGCGAACCGGTTGGAGACGGCGCGCCAGAAGACCCCCCGCAGTCGGTCGCCCTCGTCGCCGAGGTCGTCATGGACCGCGGTGAGCACGATCCCGAGACCCGCCTCGCCACCCAGACGGCCGACTTCACCGGCGAGACCCGGGGACCAGGGCGGTCTGCCCCAACCGGCGTCGGCGGACGCGATGAACGGCTCGTCGTCGGCGAAGCCGCGAAGGACGCCGCCCACGGCCCACGGGAATCGGCGCAGGTACTCGCCGGGGACGGTGTCCATGAAGAGGTCGACCGCCTCGTCGTCCAGGAGGTCGAGGTAGTCGCGCCTGCTGCCCGTGGCGTCGGCGAGTGGCCGGGAGGTGTAGCTGTCCACCTGCCACCGGCCCGCGGGCGCCGTCCAGACCCCGTCACCGTGAACGGTCTCGGTGAGGTCGATCATCTTGGCGAGCGCGCCGGAACCGGTCACGCCGGCGGGCCGGGCCGCCGCGGCGACCACGTCCCCGAGGTCGGCGGGGGTCTCGAAGTCGTCCAGGGCGGAGGGGTCTTCGAACGTCTGCGAGTACAGCGTGGCGCCGGCCTCGTCCACGACGGTGAGGCTGTCCCAGGACGAGCGCTGCGTGGCGGTCGCCCGTACACCGACGGTCCCGGTGGCGAAAGCAGTGTCGCTCACCGGGGGAAGGGTGGCGCCGTCCAGGGCCGGTGTGATGTCCGATCCCCTTACGGTGACGGTCAGTTCGTGGTCGGCGTCGGCGTCGAATCCGTCGACGGCGCCGCCCTGGCGCAGCAGCGTGAAGCCGCCGTCCCTCTGGCGCCAGATGTCGATGCCGCCGTCGGAGCGCAGGTCGGCCAGATATCCGTTCCTCGCGTCGGAACAGCGCACCATCAGGCCCGCGTTGGCCCGCTCGACCCGGACCCTGGCGGTGACCGAGCAGTGGCCCCACCCGGTGCCCCTGGCGAGCACGCGGACACCGTCGTACGAGGCGGCGTCCACGCCCAGGCGTCCGCCGGCGACGGTCAGGGCGTGGGCGGACAGCGTGACCGAGGTGCCGCCCTCGACCTCGACGCTGCTCCTGCCGAGATTCTTCGCCCGCAGATCGGGCCGGGGCCGGTAGGTCCGGTCGCCGACCGTGCCGCCGTTCACCACGAATCCGCCCGCCCGGCCGCTGGGGAAGAAGTCGTCGTCGAACAGCCACAGCCGCATGTGGTGGCGGTCCGCCTCGCGGAGCGTGTGCTCGATGATGTCGAACCACGCCTCGGTGAAGAAGGCGGGGCGCAGCGCCGGAGTGTCGAAGGGGAAGACCAGTACCTCCGTCACGCCCTTGTCCCGCATGTCGGCAAGAGTCTCGTCCACCAGGGCGGGGGTCACCGTGCCGTTCCAGAACCACAGCACGAGGGGCATGCTGCCGGTGCCGGGCCGCGCGAAGCGGGCGGCGGAGAATCCGGTGGAACCGCCGGTCGTGGGACCGGGACCGGGACCGCCGGGTTCGGCCGCGTATGCGGGCTGCCAGGCGGTGACCGCTCCGCCGGCCGCCGCGGCCGCGGCGAGTTGAAGGACGCTCCTGCGGGTGTGCGTGCCGTCGGTCATCGAGTCTCCTCGGCGGGCTGATACGAGTCCACGTGGTCGGCGATGGAAATGAAAGGATTCATTTCCATCGACAGGGACGCTATGGCAGCCTTGAGTTGAGGGTCAATGGGCAGGGATAGAACGTTTCACATCGCTTCATCGCGTGAGCCGGACGCACGGACGGGCCCGGACCCAGGATCCTCCCCGGGTCCGGGCCCGCCATGCGACCTTGACGGACCGGAGTCGCACCTTGAGGTCAGCGCCCCGCCCGACCGTGCCGACGTCTGCTGTGGAACCGGGGAACTGACCGTCTTCCTGACCTCGCTCGGGTACCGCGTCGACGGCGCGGATTTCACCGAAGGCGTCCTGGAGCGCGCCCGTACGGAGCACGTCCAGGTAAAGGGGGTGCGCTGGTTGTGCCTGGACATCGAGAACGACGACCTGGCCACCCTCGCGGACGACGGCTACGACCTCATCACCCTCCGGCTCGGCATCGCCCATATCCAGAATCGAGCCGGCGTCCTGCGCCGTCTGGCCGCGCGGCTGAAGACGCGCATATAGTCACGATCCTTCACGACGACCGGTCGGACATGCGCCGTATCACCGCTGTCGTGCGCGTCACCGCCTGGAACGGCGCGCTTGGTCTGCCTGAGTCCTGCTGGGACGGTCGCGACGGCCGTACCGGTGACGGGCGGGTCCGTATCCTCGCCCTGCGTATCACCGATGCCCGCTGGGGAACGTCCCGGGGCTCGCCTGGAGGGCGGTCGTGAGGCGTACGCGCCGTACGGGCGCAGGCTGCCGGGGCAGGGTGAAACCGCTCTCTTTATTGGTCTGGACATGACTAAGCCGGGCGGTTAGCTTCGTAGTTGGTCTGGACCAGAGACCGTTTACATATGCGTACCCCCCGGACTGGAGCGAGCAGGATGCGTAAGAGACTCATCACGGTACTGGCCGCCACAGGTCTCGCGGGCGCGAGTGTCTTCGTCACCACCGGCCCCGCACAGGCCCACGGCTACGTCTCCGACCCCACCAGCCGCCAGGTGTACTGCGCCGACGGCACCGTGTCCGGTTGCGGTCCCATTCAGCACGAGCCGCAGAGTGTCGAGGGACCCATCGGATTCCCGGGAGCGGGTCCCGAGGACGGGCAGATCTGCGCGGGCGGCAACGAGGCGTTCGCGCCCCTCGACGACCCGCGGGGCGGCGCGTGGCCCACCACCAAGCTGACCGCGGGCGCCGAGCACACCTTCACCTGGACGCACACCGCGCGCCACGCGACCGTCGACTACCAGTACTTCGTCACCAAGGACGGCTGGGACCCCGGCTCCGAACTCACTCGCGCGGACCTGGAGCCGCAGCCGTTCCTGACGGTGCCGATGGGCGGGCAGCTCCCGGACATGAAGGAGAGCCATGCCGGGAAACTGCCGGACAAGTCCGGGAGCCACCTGATCCTGGCCGTCTGGAACAACGTGAACACTCCCACCGCCTGGTACGCCTGCTCCGATGTGGAGTTCCAGGGCGCGTGAGCACCGGGCGTCGCGTACTCGTCGACGGTGCGCTCGCGGCCCTTGCCCAGGACCAGCGTGCGCAGGTCCATCGAGGTGAGGTCGCCGGATTCGGCGCTGTGCTCGATGGTGACGACGTGGCTGCGGGGATCGGTACCTCGTACAGTTCCCCGGCCAGTACGTCACTCCGGCCGGTGAGCCCGAACTCGGCGAACACCGCCTCGGACCGGCCGGCGCGCGCGGCAACTCAGGAACGGCCGCGCAGCCGCGGATGCTCGTTCAGCGGGTGGACGAGGAGGTTGCCGGTGCCGCCGGTGCGGACGGCGGCCCTGGGCTGAGCGCTTCCATCCGGATCAGGCGCGCGAGCGGTAGAAGTCCAGGTGGCGTTGCGCGGCGGTGTCCCAGGTGTGGCAGGTGGCCAGTGCCCGGCCGGCGGTCTGTCGGGCCGGGTCGTGATGGGTGAGGGCCTGGCCGAGTTCGTTGGCCAGGTCTTCCGGGGTGGCGCCGAAACGGGCAGCGGGTCCGAAGACCTCGCGCAGGACAGGGAGGTCGCGAACGACCAGCGGGACCCCGGCAGCCAGTGCCTCCATCGCGGCGAGCCCGAAGCCCTCTTTGAGGGAAGGGAAGGCGAAGGCATCGGCGGCCGCGACGAGCGCGGGGAGTTCGTCGTCGGGGACAGGGCCGAGGGCGACGGGCTCGACGCCGAGTTCGCGGGCCCGGGTCTCCCAGCGGGCGCGGTAGTCGCGGTAGTCGAAGAGGGTTTCACCGCCCGCGATGACCAGCCGCACGTCGGGGTGTTCGGCACGCAGCAGCGCGTAGGTCTCCAGCAGGTCAAGTGATCCCTTGCGAGGCTCGATACCTCCGACGGTTAGCACATAGCTGCCCAGCCGGTCCTTCCAGCGGGCTCGGTCGGCCGGGACGGTGGTCGCGAAGCGCTCGTACGCCACCCCGTTGGGGATGACCTCGGTCTTCAGCCCCCAGCCCCGGGCGAGTTCGTCGGCGACCGACTGTGACACGCACACATGCGCGTACGGCTCCACGATGGCGCGTTCGTGGCACGCGGCCAGTTCGGGGGTGGTGAAGTGGTCGAGGTGGTGGACCGTGCGGATGCAGCGGCCCGCCGCGTTGGCGCTGATGCAGTCCTGGGCGTGGACGATGTCGTACGGTCCCGGATCGAAGGCCGCGCGCAGGGTCGCGATGGAGCGCAGAATGCGGGCGCCGACCGTCTCGTCCGGTGGCCCGTCCGGGAAGGGCACGATCCGTACGCGTACAGCCGGGTCCACGGGGCGGAAGAAGCCGCTGTCGCCGCCCCGGCCCAGCGACCAGACCGTGACGTCCTGCCCGGCGGTGGCGAGTGCCTCGGCGAGGGCAAGCGTGTGCACGACGCCGCCGCGCGGTTTGGTCGAGTAGCTCAGCAGGGCGATCTTCACGATGGAGTCTCCCGGTAGGCGGCGGGCCTGCGTTCGTCGAGGTGGCGCAGGATGCGGCGGGCGCGGTCGATCTCGGCGGTCACGTCGATCTCGGCGACGGCGAGGCCGGCTTTGGCCCAGGTGCGGGCGAGGATGTCGCCGCCGGGGCCGACGACCTTGGACTGGCCGAGGAAGCGCATGCCGCCCATGGCGCCGGTCTGGTTGGAGGAGGCGAGGACGACCTGGTTCTCGGCGGCGCGGGCCTGGTCGTAGAGGTCGAAGAGTTTGGCCTGGCGGTCCTGGGCCATGCGCGGGGCGCGGTTGGTGATGCTGGTGGGCCACGCGGACAGGCAGGCGAGGATGTCGGCGCCGTCCAGGGCCAGGGAGCGGGCGGACTCGGGGAAGGTCTTGTCGTAGTCGATGAGCATGCCGATGCGGCCGACGGGGGTGTCGAAGGCGTTGAAGCGGTCGCCGGGCGCATAGGCCGTGACCTCGCCGGCCGGGAGGTGGACCTTGCGGTGGCGGCCCAGGACGCCGTCACCGCTGACGCATACGGCGGCGTTGAAGCGCTCGGTGCCGCCGTCCTCGCAGTAGCCGACGCACACGACCATCTCGGCGGCCAGGCGCGCGACGTGGAGGATCAGCGGGTCGTCCGGCTTCAGGGCCGGGGGCAGGGCCTCCGGTTCCGGGTGGCGCAGGTCGGCGAGGTAACCGCCGAGCGCGGCGTCGGGCAGGACGAGCAGTCCGGCGCCGGACTTCCGTGCGTCGTCGATGAGTTTGGCGATACGCGCGAGGTCGAACTCCAGGTCGCGGCCGAAGTGGGCGGCGGCGGCCGCGATCCGGATCATGCTCATGTGCGGGACGCTCCTGCGTACGTGTAGGTTTCAGGGCGCCGGTCGCGCAGGTGCCCCATCGAGCGGCGGGCGGTCTCCAAGGCCTGGGCGACATCGAGTTCGGCGACCGCCAGGCCAGCTTCGACACCCGTGTCCGCGAGGATCTCACCGCCGGGGTCGACGACCTTGGCGCTGCCGACGAAGCGTAGCGACCCGAAGGCACCGGCCTGGTTGGAGGAGATCCACACGATCTGATTCTCCAGGGCGCGGGCCCGGTCGAACAGGTCGAAGCGGCGCTTCCAGCGGTCGTCCGCGAGGTCGGTGGCGGCGTTGGTCCGTGAGCCGGGCCAGGCCGAGACCACCACGCCGATCTCGGCGCCGTCGAGGGCCAGCGCGCGGGCCGACTCGGGGAACGCCTTGTCGTAGCAGATCATCATGCCGATCCGGCCGACCGGGGTGTCGAAGGCGTGGAAACGGTCGCCGGAAGCGTAGCTGGCGTCCTCGCTCAGCGGTTGGTGGACCTTGCGGTGGTTGCCGAGCACACCGTCGCCGTTGACGCAGACCACGCTGTTGTAGCGGGCGTCGCCGGCGGCCTCGCAGTAGCCCGCCACGACCGTCATGTCACCGGCCAGGCAGGCCAGTCGGCGGATCTCCGGCCCGTCGAGGGCGAGCGCGGGCGGGCCCTCGTCCACCTCGCCGTCGTCGTCAAGACTCAGCAGATAGCCGCCGAGGCAGGCCTCCGGCAGGGCGAGGAGCCGGACGCCCTCGGCCCGAGCCTCTTTGATCAACCGCTCGGCCGTCGCGAAGTCCTCTTCGAGATCGCGGCCGAACTCGGCGGCGACGGCCGCCATTCGCAGGGTGGTCATGCGCTCCCCATCCCGGTTACCGATGAGGTGACCGCTTCGGTGATCTCTCCGTCGGGCCAGCGCAGCCCGACGCCTTGTCCTTCTGTCAGCTCGCCGCACACCGCGCCCGTCGCGGGCCCGGCGGGCAGCGGCGGGGCACCCGGCGCGTCGGTGGTGAGCATGGCGAAGCCGGGGAAGCAGGTGAACCAGTCGCCCGTCGTCGCGGCCGGCGGCCGGGGCACGGCGGCCACGTCGAGGACGGCCCCGCAGCCGCTCGCCTCGGCGAGCATGCCGAGGGTGCCGGCGATCCCCGCCATCGAGACGTCCTTGGCGGCGGCAGGCCGGGCGGCGGCCACCGCGCCGGTCATGGCGCGCAGTTCGTCCGTACGACGACGGGTGGACGAATCCCACTGCCGGCCCCGGTAGCCGGGGCGCCAGTTCCCGCCGAGGTCGGCTGTCAGGCGTACGGCGTGTCCGGGACGCCCGCCGCCGCCCGGGACGGGACGGCCGGTGCGGCCGAGGGCTGTCACCGACAGGGCGGCGGGGACGCCCAGTTGGGTGTGCCCGCCGAGGACCGGTACGCCGTATGCCTGCCCCGCCCGGCCCAGTCCTGCGAGGATCCGCGCGGCGTGTGCGGCGTTCTTCGCGGCCACCGAGTCGAGCAGCCCGAGCGGTGAAGCACCCATCGCCGCGAGGTCGTTGACGTTCACGAGGACGGAACACCAGCCCGCCCACCCGGGATCCCGCTCGACCATGGACGGCACGATCGCGTCGCAGGCGGCGATCACGTCGGTGCCGGGGATCGGGGCGCCGTCGTCCCCGATGAAACCCGCGCCGCCCAGGGCGGCCTGGTCACTCGTTGTTCGCCGCAGTTCCGTGAGCAGTGGTCCGAGCGCGGCTTTGGCGGATGTCGCCTGGGCCGCTGTCCGCCCGATCGGCCACCGCATCAGCACATGTGGCGCGTTTGCGACCGTCGCCTCGCGCACCGAGCGCCAGCCGAGCCGCTTGAAGAGGACTTCGTTGCGGGCCTGGACGGTCGCGTCGAAGCGCAGCGCACCCTCGGCCTCCGCCCTCGCGCAGGCCGCCCGGACGAGTGCGGCGCCGATGCCCTGTGGGCCGCGGGTTCCGGGGGCGACGACGAGTCGGCCGCCGGCCCACCAGCCGATGTCGGGGCCGTCGGCGACCGGACCGAGCCGTACTCCGCCGACGATGGTGCCCGCGTGGTCCCTGGCGACCAGCACGAGCGTACGGGCGTCGCCGTCCCGGTCGTCGAGATCGTGGCCGGTGAAGAGGCCCTGCTCGTGGACGAAGGCGTCCTGCCGCAGGCGGTGGTAGGCGGCCAACTCCGCTTTGTCAGCCGCCTGTTCGATGTGGAACCCGGGTCTGCGGGCGAGTGTGCTGCGGTCGCCGAGCAGCGCCAGGATGTCGACCGGCCGGTCCGCCGTGGGCGGTGCCGTGGATCCGTCGAGGTACACGGGCATCAGCCGCCCGCCGTCCTCAGTACGCTGCACGCGCCGCAGGCCGCGCATCCGGCCTGCTGGTCGGCACCGTTCATCCCCGTCGCGCGCAGCTTCACGGCGACGCCCTCGGTGACGTATCGCAGCAATTCCGCACTCGGGGCGGCGATCCCGTCGCGGGCGGCGAGCGTGCCGCCCATCGGCCGGAAGGGCACGACGAAGGGGTACACCCCGCGGTCGATCAACTCCGCGGCTCCCGCGATGAGTTCGTCGGGGTTCTCGCCGAGGCCGACGAGCAGGTAGGTGGAGACCCGGTTGGGTCCGAAGACCCGTACCGCCTCGTCCCACGCGGCCTCGTACTCGGCCATCGGGACGGTGGACTTGCCGGGCATCCACCGCCGGCGCACCTCGTCGTCGAGGGATTCGACATGAATGCCGATGGCGGTGGCTCCGGCTTCGTGCAGTTCGCGGATCCAGGCCAGGTCGCCGGGCGGTTCGCACTGCACCTGGATGGGCAGGCCGGGCACGGTGTCGAGGACGGCGCGCACGGAGCGTACGAGATTGCGGGCGCCCCGGTCCGGGCCGGTCGTCGTGCCGGTGGTCATGACCATCTGCCGGACGCCGTCCAACCGCACGGCCGCCTCCGCGACTTCGGCAAGCTGCGCCGGGGTCTTGGCCGCGACCGTGGCGCCGGAGCGCAGGGACTCCTCGATTGTGCAGAAGCGGCAGCGGTCGGACTCGGCGTAGCGGATGCACGTCTGTACGACGGTGGTGGCGACGACGTCGGCGCCGTGCAGGCGGGCGATGTGCTCGTAGGGGATGCCGTCGGCGGTGGTCAGGTCGTAGAACTTCGGGCGGCGTACGGTGGTCAGGGTCAGGCCGGTGTCCTGGGGTGTCCCGGTGTCCTCGCCGAGCCAGACCTTTCCGTCGCGCACGGAGTAGGGACTGTCGGGGTTGGTGGGCAGCGCGGCGTTGGCACCGTCGACGAGGACGTGCCCGTCGTCGCTGGGTCCCGCGCCGTCCGGCCGCCGCACAGGAGCCGCCGACCGGACTCCGTGGAGGGCGAGTTCGGCCCGGGTCATGATCCGCACGTCCACCGCTGTGTTGGTGCCAACGCTCACGGCATGCCCCTCAGAGCTGGTAGGTGGAGTTGATGATGGCGCCCTTGCGCGCGTAGTGGATCAGCGCGTCCTGGACGTCCAGGGGATGGGTCGGGATGACGCCCTCGATGAGGTCCTCCTCGCGGGCGCCGTGCAGGGACAGGCCGAAGCGGCAGCAGAAGGCTTTGCCGCCCTCGGCGATGAACGTCTTGAGCTGGTTGTTGATGTTGTGCTCGCCGGGGAAGGCGGAGTTGCCGACGGTCGGGAACCCGCGCGTGGCAAGGCAGTTCAGCGAACCCGGGCCGTAGAAGTAGATGGCGGTCTCGAAGCCTTTGCGCAGGGCACGGGTGGCCTGGAGCACGGCGACGAAGGAGACCGACGACTCGTGGGCGATGCCGTGCACGAGAGTGAAGTAGGTCTCTCCGTCCTCGGCCTTGTAGTCGGGGAAGACCTTGGTGTCGCCGTAGATGCTCGTGCCCTCGGGGAGGGAGGGGTGGGCGATCTCGTTGAGGGACTTCCGCTCGATCTCGGTGAGTTCGACGATTTCTGACATGGCTGTCTCCTTGTACGAGTGGACGGGGAGGTGGGTGGAGGTGGTCAGTCGTAGAGCGCGGCGAAGGTGTCCTTGAAGACCCGTTCGCCGAGTTCGCCGCCGCCGGTCGCTTCGGCGAGCCGGGCGTACTCGCCCGTGAAGTCGCCCCACGGCTGGTCGCTGGCGAAGAGCACCCGGTCGTGGCCGATGCCCCGGCGCTCGATCTCCTGGGCCAGCCAGCGGGGAGTGAAGCCGATGGCCCAGGAGAGATCGGTGTAGACGCGCTTGCCGGCGCTGATCCAGTCGAAGAACCGCGAGCCGGCAAGCTTGATGTGGCCGCTCATCCCGCCGCCGAAGTGCACGAGATGGACGGGGACTTGGCCGGCGTACCAGTCCACCAGGTGGCCGACCTCGTCGATGTCGGAAGCGGCGCCGGGCGAGGTGTGGACGTGGACGACGAGGTTGCCGCGCTCGGCCTCCTGGAAGATGCGGTCCAGCATCGGGCGGCAGGCCGGGTCGGTGGGGCGCCCGCCGAGCAGGAAGCTGAGTTTCAGCGCTTTCACGCCCCGTTCGCCGGCCAGAGCCAGCGCCTGTGCGGTGAGGTGTTCGTCCTCGGGGCGCGGGGAGACCCACAGTCCTGCCCGGATCCGGTCGTCGCTCTGGGCGGCCTCGACCGCCAACTCGTTGAAGGAGAAGGCGATGCCGGGGTCGGGTACGCCGTAGTTGGGGATGACCAGAGCGCGTTCGGTGCCCTCCGCGTCCAGGTCGGCGATCAGTTGCCTGACGGTGGCGCGGGCGGTGGTGTCGGGGTTCACGGGCGGACCGCCGTAGAAGGAATGGGCGGGCAGGACGCCGATGTGGCGGTGTGCGTCGTAGACCATGGTGATGGGTCCTTAGGGCGTGTCCGGCGGATCTTCGCGGATAGCCTGGGGCGTCTGGTGCGGTGCATCGCAAGGCGGAGGATCGTCCTCGTACTGGGCGTACGTGGA